>CANNEJ010000124.1 GCA_947503585.1 Anaerolineales bacterium
CTTTGCAGTGCGCACCGGTGTGCTGGCAGCGCGCGGCGGGTGGGTGGTGTTTCTGGACGCGGATCTCTCCACGCCGGTGACAGAGATTGCGCCGGCGATTACCTTGCTGCGGGCGGGGCATGACATGATAGTTGGCTCGCGCGGACATCCGGACGCGCGCATCTCGCGCCGGCCGCCACTGCTGCGCCGCATTGCGTCACGCTTCTTTGATGGCGTGCGCAATTTACTCGTGGGCTTGGCCGAGTTTTATGACACGCAGTGCGGCTTCAAGGCGTACCGGCGCGCAGCGCTGGCGCCTTTGTTCGAGCGCGCAGTGATTGACCGCTTTATGTTTGATGTGGAGATCTTGTATCTTGCGCGCCGCAGCCGGTTGAAGATTGTGGAGACTCCCGTGGCATGGGCGGATGCTCCGGGCAGCACAGTGCGGTTTTGGCCGGGCTTGTATCAAATGTTCCGTGACTTGCTGCGCATCCGCTGGGTGCATCGCGGGTTTGAAGTAACGCAATAGTTTCTGCTGCTGTCCGGCTGGCAGCTGCCAGTTCGCCGGCAAGCGCTGCCAGTGCCGGAGCAGCGCGTGTTTTGCGAGAGCGTTGCGGCAAGCGCCGCGCTACAGTTTGCGCCCCAACAAATCCACCAGCAGCCGTATCGCACCTTCAACATCGCGCATATCCACCATCTCTGAGGGCGTGTGCACATAGCGGCACGGAATTGAGATGCATCCGGCAGGCACGCCACTGCGTGCGGTTTGAATGGCGCGCGCATCTGTTGTTCCATGTTCAAGAATCTCCAGCTGGTATGGAACCTTCGCGTGGTCGCCGGCAGCGCGCAGGCTGCGCACTAGTGCTGGATCCGCAATCATTCCGGAGTCGCGCAGTTTGATGGCGGGCCCCTTGCCCAGCGCCACGTCCATTGGGCGCGCCTTCGGGGTGTCGCCGGTGCGTGTGACATCCACCGCAATCCCAAAGTCCGGATCGAAGCCAAACGCCGCCGTACCCGCGCCGCGTAATCCCATCTCCTCTTGCACGCTGAACACAAACGCCACGGCATGCGGGGTGCTGCGCAGCCGCCGCAGCGTTTCGAGCAGCACAACACAGCCAATGCGGTCATCCAGACTCTTGGCAATCAAGCGCTGGCCGCTGGCCTCCAGCGGGCGGTCAAAGCAGGCGGAATCGCCAATATTCACGGTGACAGTGCTTTGGTCGCTTGCTCCAAGATCGATGTAGAGGTCCTCGAACTTCAGGGCAGTGGAGCCCTCGTGTGGCTCCGCGCCAATTGTGCCAATTGCGCCATTGCCAAAGCGCACGCGTGCGCCCACGCACCACGGCGCGCGCACGCCGCCCAGCGGCAGGAAGCGGCAAAAGCCGTGCGCATCAATATGGCTTACCATCACGCCAATCTCATCCATGTGCGCCATGAGCAATACCCGCGCGCGGTTCTTGTCTTTGCCGGGCGCGTGCAAACAACTTAGATTTCCAAGCGCATCAATTTGTGTTTCGGCGCCCAGTTGTTTCAGGTCGGCTTGCAGCAGGCTGCGCACCTCGTCTTCGCTTCCGGAAGGGCCGAAGGCAGTGACATAGCGATTGATGAGTGCAATCATGGAGTTGGTTCCTGTGTCCGGTGAAATATTCAGGAGCGGGATGGCCGGCGTGGCATGCGCGGCAGTTCGGCGAGTGCGCTGCGTGCGAGCTGCAGTGCTGCGCGCACGTCGCTGAGGCGCACCAGTGCGGCTGGCGAGTGAATATAGCGGCCGGGCACTGATAACGCGAGGACGGGAATGCCGCCGCGGCGGCGCTGGATGCCGCCACTATCGTTGCCGCCGCCGCCGGGCTGGCGGTACTGAAATGGAATGTGATCGCGCGTGGCAATTGCAGCAAAGTGCTGCACCAGTGCGCGCGGGTAAAGTGTGCTGCTGTCTGCCAGCGAAAGCGCAGCGCCGTGGCCGAGGCGCGTGTTGTAGCGCACATTCTCAGTTTCGCCGGGTAGGGGCGGCAAATCATTTGCGGGCGTAACTTCAAGCACCAGCGCAGCCACCGGATTAATTGCAAAGGCAGCCACTTGTGCTCCGCGCAGCCCCACCTCCTCCTGCACTGTAAACGCTGCGGTGAAGTCAAACTCAAAGCGGCTGCTGCGAAACAACTCAATCAGCAGCGCTACACCGACCCGGTCATCCAGGGCTTTGCCGCGCAAGCTGCCGCCCAGGTTGCGGAAGCTGGTGGCAAACGTGGCGCGGTCGCCGGGCTGCACAAGTTTGGCGGCTGCCTCGCGGCTGGCGGCGCCGATGTCCACACGCAGTGCATCGAACGCCACCGGGCGCTTTTCGTCTTCGTCCTTCAACAAGTGCACCGGAGTTGCGCCCACCACTCCCGGCAGCCGCTGCCGGCCCACCCACAATTGTTTGCCAAGCAGCACGCGCGCGTCCAAGCCGCCCACCGCTTCAATTGCAAGCAGACCGTCACTTTCGATCGACACAATCATCACGCCCACCTCGTCCATGTGGGCTGCAGCCATAACGTGCTCGCGCCGTCGGCTGGTGCCGTTGCGGGTGGCCAGCACATTGCCGAGCGCATCCACCTCCAGTTTGTCCGCACTATTCTGCACGTTCTGCAGCACAAGCTGGCGCACGGCGTGCTCGTCACCAGAGACGGCTACGGCTTCCGAGAGCTGCCGGATCAGCGCGGGCAATGCTGCGGCCGGCTTGGTTGCACGCTCTTGTTTCATGCGTGCACCGTGAGGCGCTTCCGAAACTTGCCATCGAGCGCCAGCACAAACCTGGCCAGCAGCCGGGCCGCCTGCTCCACATCTGCAATGGCCACCACCTCCACCGGCGTGTGCATATTGCGCAGCGGAATGCTCACCAGACCGCACGCAGCAACCTCCATCAGGGCTGCGCCCATTTGCGGGTGCAAATTTGGCCCGAACGAAACGGTTGGCCCTTCTCCAAGTTTAAATGTTTTCCACTCCGGCACGCCGGGCTGGCGGCCGAAGGTTACGTCAATGGCAATTGCAGCATCCGGGCGCGCAGCGAATGCAGAGCTATACGCGCCGGCAAACCCCTCTTCTTCTTGCACAGTGGCTGCTGCAACCACATCCCATTGCAGTGCCTGCCCGCGAAGTTGCGCAAGGCAGCCAGTCAGCGCGGCTACTGAGGCGCGGTTGTCCAGCGCAGGTGCCAGCAGCAAATCGCTGCCGAGACGCACGGGCGGCTGGGCAAAAACAATCAAGTCGCCAATCTCCACGCGACTCGCAGTCTGCGCGGCGCTCAGGCCCAGGTCCACCATCAGTTCGCGCACGGGCGTCACCTTGCGTTTTTCATCGGCAGATTGCACATGCGGCGGGCGGGATGTGATGACGCCGGGCAGCGCTGTGCTGCCGCCGGCGCGCGTGGCGTGCACCTGCACCAGCGCCCCGGGCAGAACGCGCGCATCAATGCCACCGATCGCTGCAAAAAACAGAAAACTGTCTTGAATGCGCGTTACCAGCATGCCAATACTGTCCATGTGGGCTGCAAGCAGGATTCGCCCGGCGGGGCGGCGGGCTGCGCGCCGGATGCCCCACAGGCTCCCGATGCGGTCACCGCTCAGCTCATCTACCAGCGGCCGCCACGCCCTGCGCAGCACGTTGCGCACAGGCGCCTCGTGGCCGGAGAGCCCCGCGGTGCGGCACAGGTCCACAAGGTGCGCGGCTAGATCGATGCTTTTTCGCGGAGCCATACGGTACAAGGATGATAGCAGCGCTGCTGCCGCGGTTGCATCATGCTGGGCTTGGCTGGCGTATAATCTTGGCGTTGTTGATTTATGTAAGATGCTCCAGCCCGCGCACGGCTTCGTCGCGGGCTGAAGTTTTGTTAGCGCACGTGCTGTTCCCCATTTCCAACTTTTTGTATGCGCTGGCGGCGGGCGGGCTGGCGCTGTTTGGCTTTAATGCGCTGGTGCTCACGTGGCGCTATTACGCCACACGCGCGCTAATTGTGGCGCCGCCGGCCCCGGAAGTTTGGCCAAGCGTAACGGTGCAGCTGCCGATTTTTAATGAGCGCGCGGTGGTCGAGCGCGTGATTGATGCTGCTGCCGCGCTGCAGTACGCGCCGGGCCGGCTGTCAATTCAAGTACTGGATGACTCAACTGATGACACGAGCTCGCTGGCGCGGGCGCGGGTGGCGCTGCATTGCGCGCGCGGGGTGGACATTGTGCACCATCACCGCGCGCAGCGCCCCGGGCACAAGGCCGCTGCCCTCGCAGAAGGCCTGCAGCTGACTGGCGCAGAGTTTGTGGCCGTGTTTGATGCCGACTTTGTGCCGGCGCAGGACTTTTTGCAGCGTGTGATCCCGCACTTTGCTGACGCGCAAGTAGCAGCCGTACAAACGCGCTGGGCGCATTTAAATGCCGAGCAAAGCTTGCTGACCCGGGCGCAGGCCCTGGCGCTCGATGGACATTTTGTGGTGGAGCAGGCAGCGCGCAGCCGCAGCGCGCTGTTCTTCAACTTCAATGGCTCGGGCGGCGTCTGGCGTGCCAGCGCAATTGTGGATTCTGGCGGCTGGCAGGCCGATACGATTGCGGAAGACTTGGATCTGTCTTACCGGGCGCAGCTGCGCGGCTGGCAGCTGCGCTATCTGCCGCAGGTGGAGTGTGGCGCAGAGGTTCCCTACAGCCTTGCCGGCTTCAAGCGCCAGCAGTTTCGCTGGGCCAAGGGCTCGGTGCAATGCCTGCGCAAGCACTGGCGCGCGGTGGCTGCTGACAGCGGATCGCTCTGGCGCAAGCTGCAAGCCGGGCTGCATCTGGCTGGGTACCTGGCGCATCCACTGCTGCTGCTGCTGCTGCTGGCCAGCCTGCCGCTGGCGCTTGCCGGCGGGTATTCCGGCATTGCGCTGGGAGTTTTGGGTGTGGCCGGCTTTGGGCCGCCCGTGATATGCGCGGTTGCGCAGTGGGCGCTGCATCCGGATCCATTGCGCCGCCTGGCAATCTTTCCTGCGCTGCTGTTGTTGCAAGTGGGTATGCAGGCTAACAATGCGCGCGGTGTGCTTGAGGGCCTGCTCGGTCGCAACCCGCGCATGTTTTTGCGCACGCCCAAGTCAGGCGCGGTTGGCCGCAAGTTTTCCGGCGGCACGCACTACGCGCTGCCTTTGGATTGGACAACCTGGGCTGAAATTTTATTGGGTGCATATGCATTGTTTGCAGCGGCGGTGGCCGCACAGCGCGCTCCAGGCATGCTGCCGTTTCTGCTGTTGCTGGCCTTGGGCAACTTGTACACGGCTGCCCTCGGGTTGGCTGAAGCATGGCGCCAGCATTGGGCAGCAAGCCCGCCGCGCAGTGCCCGCTGGGCCGGCTTCGGCACGCAGTCTTGAAACGCATCGCGTGCCTTATCATTTGTAATGGCGGGGATAAATTGAAAAACCAAAATGTACGCGCGGGAACGCGCACAATATGAGCGACCAGCAAGTTATTTATTCGATGGTGGGCGTCGGCCGCGTGCATCCGCCAAGCAACAAGCCCGTGCTGCGGGACATCACGCTCGGCTTCTACTACGGCGCCAAGATCGGCGTGCTTGGCTTGAACGGATCCGGCAAGAGCACCCTGCGGCGC
>CANNEJ010000125.1 GCA_947503585.1 Anaerolineales bacterium
TCATTGAAGGCCAGGCCAATCTGAAAGACACAGCCGAAATTCACGGCGTAGACGCATCGATCCGCGCTGTAGCCGAGTACTTTACCGGCGCTGCGCCTTCACCGCCGCAATTGATCGCAGCGCTCATCATCGCCCTTGGTGCTTACGCAACCATCCTTCACATGCAAGCCGGCCGGGGCCGCACACCCCCACCGAATTCCACTGACGCTGTATTCATTTGCGGCAGCGCGCTTGTGCTTGTCGCAGAACTCTTCGTACACCCGCAGCGCTTCATCTACATCGATGTTCAAATGCTGGTGCCAATTATTCTGATCGGGAAACGCCTGCCCGCCCGCAGTACCAACGCGCTCTGCGCTTACCTGCTTCTCTTAGCCGCCTTTACCGCCGAGGACCCGCTCTTTGGCAAAGCCTTCGAGGCACTGGGCACATTCTCTTTGCTCGCGGCCGCGATTGGTACGCACGCCGCCCACAGCCTGACGGGAACCGGCGCCGCGCTCGATAATTGGACACCCATAACGCGCCTGCACGGTGAATACACCGCCCTGCTCTGCATCCTCGGGTTCAGTATCGCGTACCTGCGCCCATCAAAACTCAGGCGCACATCAACCGCGCCCCTAGATCCGGCCCTGCCCCGACCGCAATAACCCACGCCACCAGATCTCCACAGCACCATGCGCCTCAGGCGCCCGCCGCTCCTACCTCCGGCGCGCTTCGACCATCTCCAAAACCCGCTTGTCAAACTCCGGATACCGGCGCCGCAACAAATTAAAGTCCTCAACCGAAAGGGAGTAACCTTCACAATAACCGAGCGCCCTCACGGTCGCCGTGCGCCACCCGCCCTCCACCAACGCACCCTCGCCAAAAAAGGACCCCGCCCCCAGGCTGGCTCTCGCAACACCCTGCACCAGCACGTCCACATCACCGGCACTGAGGAAGTACATGCAGTCCGCATGCTCACCCTCAAGCATAATATTGTCTCCCGGCAGGAACACCACAGGCTTCAACAAACCGACCACCTGCCGCAGGAACAACTCATCCGCCTCACGGAACAGCGGCACTTTTGCAATCACATCCCGGTTCACAAACAAAGCAAGGTCAACGCCCAACTGTCGCGGCAGCTCTTCGAGGAACTCCACTTTGCCGACATTGCCCCGCGTTTCCCACAAATACGCAAAATAGTCGCGCACCTTAAACTGCAGCGGCGCAGGGATGGCGTGCCGCCGCATGTACTCAAGCACCTCTCCCGTCTTCCGTTTGTACTCCGCTTTAGCAGCATCCAAATTAGCCACCAGCGTGGATATATTGCCAATTACAAATCCGTACACGCCAACTCCGAAAAGCTGAATAACCATGGTGTAGACCAACTGCAAATGGTTGCTATGATCCGGCGTAATGTCCCCGTATCCGATGGTAGAAATCGTCGTGATGCACCAATACAATGCCCGCAGGTAGCGCGTAAAGAATTCACCCTCGGGCTTCCCGGCTCCAATTGCCAGCCACCCCAACGCAATGAAATGGGTCACAAGGATCAGCCAGTACGCAAAAACCACAAGCCGCAAGGCCGCGCCGCTGATTTTCACAAACTCCGGCAGCCTTCCAAAAAAACTGTTTACCTTAAGCAGGCTAAGCAACCGCACCAGGCGCAGGCCGCCCAACCACGGCAGCAGCGCCCCCTGCGCCGCGGTGTCATTGCCGGCCAGCAGCACAAACACCGGAAACGGGAAAGCCGATAACAAGTCCCAGAAAAACCACGACCGCAAGTAGCGCTGCGCAATAATCTCTGGATCAGCAATCACGGTCCGACCCGAGACAACAGTCGTCCGGAATACGATGCCAATGTCAATGCAAAACACCACAGTCACAAACACATAAAACGCATCAATCGGGTCAAACCCGGACAACAGCCGGTAGGGCACCAAAATTGCGCACAAAAACACGACCGCACAAATGAAGATGTCCCACGCAATCTTCTCGCGCCCGTCATAACGAATTAAGGTTCGCACGCCACCTGCGGGGTTACTTGCAGACTGAGCCATGATAAACACCTCTCAAGCGAACATAAACAAAAAATCGAAAGTCACTGCGCCCCAATCAGGGCTCAGCCCGCTCTCCGCCCGACAGCCACATTATAGGAGCTGGGCGAACCAATCACGGCACCCTAGCCACCCACACTCCCCCATACTGACCCTTCAAGATAAGCAGTCCACCGTGCTAGAACACCACCAAAATACGCCGGCACGCCGCAAATAAGCTCTGGCCCTGCCGCCAGCCCCGCCGCAACCGCAGTTGACCGTTGCATTTGCCGCGCATAAAATCAAACCACTGTCTCAAGAGGTACAGAACCAATGCCAACTTCAATCTACATCCTTGCTCCCATCGTGCTGGTTGTGCTTATCCTGCTGTGGGCCCTGGGCGTCTACAACAACCTGGTCACGCTGCGCAATCGCTTCCGCAACGCCTTCTCGCAAATCGATGTGCAGCTCAAGCGGCGCTATGACCTAATTCCCAACCTGGTGGAGACGGCGCGCGCGTACATGTCCCACGAACGCGAAACGCTCGAAGCGGTGATAAATGCCCGTAGCCGGGCGCAGTCCGCGAACCAGTCAGCGGCAGCCAACCCGGGCGACCCCATCGCAATGCAGGCGCTGGCCGGCGCCGAGGGCGCGCTAACCGGAACCATCGGCCGCCTGTTTGCGCTAGCTGAAGCCTACCCCGACCTGAAAGCAAATCAGAACATGATGCAGCTGACGGAGGAGTTAACCTCAACAGAAAATAAGGTTGCATTCTCGCGCCAGGCATTCAACGACGCCGTTACCGCATACAACACCGCGCGCGAGGTAGTGCCGGCCAACCTGATCGCAAATACCTTCGGGTTTGCGTCCGCGGAACTTTTCAAAGTTGAAGCGCCCGCCGAGCGGGACGCACCGCAGGTGAAGTTCAAGTAGCGCAGACCGCACGCTGCCCAATCAGCAATGGATTTCTTCGCCCACCAGGAGCAGGCCCAGCGCAAAACAACACAGCTCCTGGCGCTTTACGCACTCGCCGTGGCTGCAATCATGCTGGCGGTGTACGCCGTATTCTCGATTGCGCTGCACCAGGTGCTCTTTTGGGATGCGGGACTATTCGGCGCGGTAGCCGGCGGAACGCTGCTGGTCGTGGCGACCGGCACGCTCATCAAAACATCCGAGCTCTCACAAGGCGGGCGCGCGGTGGCCGAAGCGCTGGGTGGGCAACGCGTAGACGGCGCCGGCGCGGATCCCGCAGCGCGCCAGCTGCAAAACATTGTCGAAGAGATGGCCATTGCCTCCGGCATTCCCGTGCCGCCGGTGTACATCATGGAAGAAGAAACCGGCATCAATGCTTTTGCCGCCGGGTACGCGCCCGGCGACGCTGTGGTGGCGGTAACGCGCGGATCTCTCCAACAACTAACGCGCGACGAACTGCAAGGCGTTGTGGCGCACGAGTTCAGCCACATCCTCACCGGCGATATGCGCCTGAATGTGCGCCTGATTGGCGTGCTGCACGGCATCTTGGCAATTGCACTTGTGGGCTATGCCGCGCTGCGGCTGGCACCCTACCTCAACAGCGGGGCGCGCCGCTCCCGCGACGGCAAGGATGGCAACGCCGGAATGGCAATTATGTTCGCCATGTTTGCAATCGGCTTGGCGCTGATCGCCATCGGCTATATCGGCGTCTTCTTTTCAAATGCAATCAAAAGCGCAGTCTCACGCCAGCGCGAGTTCCGCGCTGACGCGGGCGCCGTGCAGTTCACGCGCAACCCCTCCGGGCTGGGCGGCGCGTTGCTGCGCATTGGCGGCTACAAACCGCAAGGGCGCCTCGCCCACCATGGTGCCGCGCAGGCCAGCCACATGTTTTTTGTAAATGGCGTGCGCAGCTTTGCCGCCAGCCTGTTTGCCACGCACCCACCCCTGCAGCAACGCGTGCAACGCATCCTGCCCGAATTCAAAGGAAATTACGAACAACTTGATACGGCCCGCAGTGCAGGCAAATTTCCCGCAAAGCCGGCCGCCGCCGCAGCTTTCGCGCCCAGTTCTGCAAGCATCCAACCAACTGTGGGCGCACCGCAGCCCGAAGATGTGGCCAACGCCGCCGAATATATTGCGGCGCTGCCCGCTGCTCTGGCAACCGCAGCGCACGAACCCTTTGGGGCGTGCGCCGTCTTGTACGGCTTGCTGCTAGATGCTGACCCGGCCGTCCGCGCCCGCCAATTAGATGCGCTTGGCAAAAGTACGCCTGCGGCACTGGTCGCGGAAGTACAGCGCCTGCGCCCCATGCTCGCCAATCTCGCACCGCATATGCGCCTGCCCCTGGCATCCCTAAGCATGCCGGCCTTGCGTTCCCTAAGCCCGCAGCAGTACAAAGCTCTGCGCACTAGCGTGCACGCGCTGACTGCAGCAGACGCACGTTTGTCTATTTTTGAATTTGCGCTGCAGCGCCTGCTGCTGCGCCACCTTGCACGCGCCTATCAACCCCAACCGCCGTCCGCCAATCCAACCGCCAGCCTCGCAAAGCTGCAGGGGCCGCTTTCCATAGTACTGCAAGTGTTGGCAGCTGCCGGAGAACCCAACGCCGCCCGCGCCCATGCCGCATTCACAACCACACTGCGCAAGCTGTTGCCCGCGGCGCTGGTTGCAGCGACGCCATCCGCACAGCCCGCACTGGCAGAGCTGGACGCCGCCCTAGACCAGCTGGCAAACGCAACACCGCAACTCAAGCGCAGCATTGTGGCCGCCTGCGTTGAATGCGCAGCTACAGATGGCAAGCTCGAAGTAACCGAGTACGAACTCCTGCGCGCCATCACCGACTCGCTGGACTGCCCGCTTCCGCCCCTTAACCCATCCCGCTTGTAAGCGCTGCCGGAGACCAGAGCTCTACTACAGGTCCAAGCCCGCTGCGTGCCGCAGCGCTGCGCCGCCATGACAATACCCGCCATTTTCTTCACGACCGCCGAATGGCTGCTAGCCGCATTAGTTTTTACGATTGCAGGCCTGTACGCCGCCGTTGGGCACGGCGGCTCCTCGGGCTATCAGGCTGCCATGGCCCTGCTCGGAACTGAAACGGCGCTCATGAAACCGATTGCGCTCTCGCTAAATATTCTGGTGTCGGGCATCGCGTCGTGGCGTTTCCTGCGCGCCGGTTATTTCTCATGGCGCGTGTTCCTGCCGTTTGCGCTCAGTTCAGTCCCGATGGCGTTCGTTGGCGGACAGTTAGACTTGCCGCCGCAATACTTCAAGGCATTACTCGGCGCCGTGCTGCTCTACTCCGCCTACCGCCTGGTAGTGCCGGTAAAAACCCGCAACTCCAAAGTACTGGATAACCCCTCAACAAACACCATCGCTCACTTACCAGCCGAACCGCAGCCACCCCACTGGCTAAGCGCGCTTGCAATCGGCGCCGCGCTCGGCTTGCTCTCCGGCCTCGTGGGCGTGGGCGGTGGCATATTTCTAAGTCCGCTGTTGGTGTTTATGAACTGGGCGGAGTTGCGCCAGATCTCAGGAATTTCCGCC
>CANNEJ010000126.1 GCA_947503585.1 Anaerolineales bacterium
GGCGACGCGGTACGCGTACTCATCCACGCCGCCGCCACCGGCCAGCGGCAGGCGCATGGCCTTGGCAATATCAAGAGCGCTGCCACCGCCCAGGCCCACAATTAAATTTGCGCCGCTGGCTGCGCATTGGCGCACCACTCTGTCCACTGTGACGTTGTCCGGGTTGGGCAGCACGTCTTCGCAAACCGTGAAGGGCAGCCCGCCTTCCCGCAGGCTGGCAGCCAGCGGGTCCAGCAGGCCGGCGCGCACAACTCCCGGATCCGCAAGCACAAAAACGTGGCGCGCGCCCAGGCGTTGTGACTCCGGCAGCAGTTTTGTGGCTGCGCCCGCGCCGACGAACAGCTGCCCGGGCAGGGCGTAATGGTTGACTGTCAATTCACACCCGGCCGCAAATGTCATCTGGGGAAGCGGGATTGTCGCACAAGTACAAGCTGGGCAGCGCCGCAGCTTGCACAGCAGTGCGGCCGCCACGCGAGCAGCCGGCGGGCTTGGCCGGCCGCATCACGGAACCAGGTACCAGTCGAAGAAGCGCTCCATGCGCGCGAGTGCGTCCATTTGAGTTTCGCGCTTGAGAAAACCGTGCGGCTCGCCGGCGTATGTTTTGTACTCAAAGGTTTTTCCGGCGCGGCGCAGCGCGTCCACCCATTCTTCGGAGCTTTCGGGTGGCACCACCGTATCGTCCAAGCCGTGCAGCACCAGCACGGGCTTGCGCACCTGGTCCACTTCTTTGATGGGCGAGGCGGTGGCATACACGGCGCGGCTGCGCGCTGGATGGCCAACCATCATCTCGGTGTACAGGCGCACATCGCGGTTGCATTGCGCCCATGAGCTGTACAAGTTGGCGTCGCCGTAGCGGCTGACGCCGCACGCCAGCAGGTAGTCCGGGTCACGCGAGAGGCAGCAGGCCGTCATGTAGCCGCCATAGCTGCCGCCGCTAATGCCAATGCGCTGCGCATCAACCGCGGGCAGCGCACCCAGCAGGCGCACGCCGGCCAGGCAGTCCTGCATGTCCCCGTTGCCCCAGTCATTGTAGTTGGCATGCTCAAACTGCGCGCCGTAACCACTGCTGCCGCGGAAGTTCGGCGCAAGCCACGCGTAGCCCTTGGCCACAAAGTACTGCGCAATGATGTCCCAGTCGCAGATATATTGGGCGTTGGGGCCGCCATGCGGGTACAGGATCGCCGCGCCATTGGGCTGCGCGGGGCGGAAGAGCAGCGCCGGAATTTCAAGCCCGTCGCGGCTGCGGTACGAGAGCTGCTCGGGTTCGCGCAGCTGCAGCGCATCCAATGCCGCCGGGTTGGAGAACGTGAGCTGCTGCGCTGCGCCGCTTTGGGCGTCAATGCGGTACAAGTCGGGCGGCAGCCGGTGCGTCTCATGTTCCACTGTAATGAAGCCGCCGGCAGTTGCCCAAGCCGGCCGCCAGTGCACACCGCGCCCGGCGCGCAAATCTTTCACGGCTCCGCTGCTGCTGTCTACCAGCACCAGATCCAGCGCGCCATTGCGGTTCAGTGTGGCTGCAAGTTGGCGGCCGTCCGGGCTCCAGGCAAATTCCGCAAAGTCTGCGCCGGCGTGCGTCAGCTGCCGCAGCCCGCCGCCATCGGCTGCAATGCTCCAAATTTCCGTGTAGCCGCCGCGCTGCGAGAGGAATGCAATGCGCTGTCCGTCCGGTGCCCAGCGCGGCTGGAAGTCCTTCTGGTGCGGTGCATTGGTGATCAAGTGGGCGGCGCCGCTTTGCAGGTCAATCAGCTCCAATGCCAAACAGTTCAAGTCTGCGCGCGGCGCGTACACACATACAATCTGGCGCCCGTCTGGTGAAACCTGTGGACTGGTGTGGTCGCCGGCCGCCTGCGTCAGGCTGCGCGGCAGTGCGCCCAGCCGGTCTGTGAGCACCAGCTGCGTTGAGTCGTTCTGTTCCACGGCCAGCACCAGGCGGCGGGAGTCCGGCAGCCACGCCGCTTCTGATGCGCCGTTGCAAGCTTGTGAGGCATTGTGTGGCAATCCGCCCGCAGCGCGCACCACCTGCACATGCCCGTGCAGTGTCACGGCCAGCCATTGCCCGTCCGGCGACCAGCGCGGCTGCTCATCCGCCCAATATACGGACGCGGCGCGTTCCACTGTGAGGCGCTGCGGCCAGCCGCCAGCCGCCGGCATCACAAACAAATCCGAACGCGCGTCGCGATCCCAGATGAAGGCAATGCGGTCGCCATTTGGCGACAGTGCATGGTGGCGCACGCGGTTCACCGCGGTCACCAGGGCGTGACTCCACCCGGCAGGCGGATGCAGATCAGGGCGCGCCAGCGCCGGCCAGCCTTGATGCTCGTACTTCTCCACCAGTTTTATGGCTTCGTGCATTCGCGCCCTCCGCGTTGTTTTGTATTTGCTGCCGGCAAGTGCCGCGCGTATGCGCACTTGTGTTTCACTTGATGCCCCACAGGCCGTAGCCGGCATCACGGCGCTGCTCGCGGCGCCTTTGCTGTTCGTGGATCTCGCGCACATGTTCGGCTTTCTCCGCTGCCGCAGCTGCCAGCCAGATGTGCCCATGCGCGGCGGTGGCCACGCTGCCCGCGCCATAGCTGCCGGTCGCGGTGTCGTCGTCCCACGGCGGGTTGGCCACCAGCGCGCCGCCTTCCGCCCAGTCCATGTAATACGAAGCGGTTGCCACAAACCCGATTTCATCCACCACGCGCTGCATGTGCGTCAGGTCCGGGCGCAGTGCCAGCACCATGGATGTCTCGAGCTCGCCGGCGTGCCCCATGCCGCCCACGGCCGACACCCGATGCGCCTTGATTGATGCTGCGCCCGCCGGCCCGGATGTGTGCAGATAGGCCGTTGCACAAAAGATGCGCCGGTGGCGCTCACCCGCATACTTCACCACGGTGGTGAGGAATGAACAATTTCCGCCGTGCCCGCTCATCAGATACATGCGGTCGAAGCCGCGCGCCACGAGCGTGTCCACAACCGCCAGCCAAAAATCTTCAAAGGCGCGCCCGCCGGTGTTGAGCGTGCCGGCAAATGAGCTGCGGTGCGTGCTGACACCGTACGGCATCAACGGCATGCTGTACGCCAGCTCTGGCACAAGGGCTGCGCTCGCGCGGCTGATGTGATCGATGATGATGTTGTCGGTGGAGAGCGGCAGGTGATAGCCATGCTGCTCCGTGTGCCCAATGGGAAACAGGATGACGCTGCCAGTGGCAGCTGCCGGTGGCAGCTGCTGGCGGTCTGGCTGCTGCCCGCCCGCAAGCGGCTGCGCAATGCACGCGTGCGCCAGCCCCAGCTGCAAGCCTTGCGGCGCCAGCGCGCACACGCGTGTAAATCCATCCGCGCGCAAGCTGTCCAACAAATTGTTAAGCAGTGCGCCCAGCACTGCTTCGGGCACGGCCAGCACGCTGCCGTGCCAGCCAAATGGCAGCGCGGGCAGCAAACCCGCGCGGTCGGGTGCGCCCAGCGCAGCCGAAAGCTGCTGCTGGTCGAAGCCAGTGCCCAGCGGGATCACCAGCGGTGTGTCGCGCGGCAGCCGGGCAACCTCCGGCCAGGTCAATTCATCGTAAGCAAAGAAGCTGGTCACAGGCGTTGTATACTGCCGATTATAACGGTGGCAATATTATGAAGCGTGCACGATTGCGGGAGCTTGGAATTGAGATTGGGCATTTTCCGACCGGGCCCCATAATGCAATCACCGATGTGCCCGGCGTGCTGGTTGGCCATGCCACAATCGTGATGGACAAGCCGCGCGTGGCGCGCACCGGCGTCACCGTGATCCTGCCGCGCGCAGGCGAAATTTGGCGCGACCACGCGTTTGCTGCCATGCACTCCTTTAATGGCGATGGTGAAATGACTGGCTCCCACTATGTGGCGGAGTTTGGCTTGTTGCACACGCCGATTGCAATCACCAACACGCATCAGGTGGGCGTAGTGCGCGACGCGCTGGTGCAGCACGGCCATGAGCTGGGCGGCGCGGATATCTTTTCGCTGCCGGTGGTGGCGGAAACTTATGACGGCTGGCTGAGCGATGCAGACGGCGCACATGTGCGCGCGCAGCACGTGCGCGCTGCAATTGCGGAGGCCGGCAGCGGGCCGGTGGCTGAAGGCAACGTGGGCGGCGGCACGGGCATGATCTGCCATGAGTTCAAGGGCGGCATTGGCACTTCATCGCGCCGGGTGAGCAGCGGCGGCAACACCTACACGCTGGGCGCACTGGTGCAGGCAAATTATGGCGCGCGCCATTTGCTGCGCGTGGATGGCGTGCCGGTTGGGCGCACGCTGGATGTGAAGCGCATACCTTCTGCATGGCACGAGGCCGCGCCGGCTGAAGGCTCCATTATTGTGGTGTTGGCCACGGATGCGCCACTGCTGGCGGTGCAGTGCAAGCGCCTTGCGCAGCGCGCCACGGTCGGGCTGGCGCGCGCGGGCGGCGTGGGCCACAACGGCAGCGGTGACATCTTCATCTGCTTTGCCACCGGCAACCATGTTCCCCCCAAGGCGCAAACTGAAATACCGCTGACGATGCTGCCGCATGCGCAGCTGAACCCGTTCTTTGAGGCCGTCGCCGAAGTGGTGGAGGAATCAATTTTGAATGCACTGACCAGTGCGGAAACCATGACCGGATTTCAAGGGCGCGTTGCGCACGCACTACCGCTGGATGAGCTGCAGGCGTTGATGGTGCGGCGGACTGCAGTCTGAGGTGCGGGTGTCGGAGAATTCTAAATTCTCTTCCAGCGTTGGTTGTTAAGACATTCCCTCGTAGGGAATAGAGCTTATTGGCTGCAAGGGAAATTGCGGTGAGCGCTTATGCGTTTAGATAGGGAGTGCCGCACCGGGCAGCAGTGGTCGCGGGTGTGGCAATCGTGAGCGCGCTCGGATTTGCTGGTGCTGCGTTGTGGGTAGTGCCGGCCATGGCTTAGCTGCGCCACAGCCCAGGCTGCAAGCTTGCGCCCTGCGCTGCATTACTGCGCAGGGCTTTTTATTTTTGTGGGAGTAGCAGGCACGCGGCGCTGTGGCCGGCTGCCACCGCCTGCAATTGCGGGTCGTTGGCCTTGCATTGCGCCTCGGCCAGCGGGCAGCGCGGGTGAAAGCGGCAGCCGCCCGGTATCTGCGCGGGGTTCGGCGTTTCGCCTTGCAGCACCACGCGGCTGTGGCGCTGGCGCGGGTTGGCCACCGGCACTGCGGCCTGCAGCGCGCGTGTGTACGGATGCTGCGGATTGTGCAGCACTTGTGCCGCCGGGCCCAGCTCCACAATCCGCCCCAGGTACATGACGGCCACACGGTCTGCCAGCGCAGCCGCGCTGCTCAAATCATGCGTGATGAACAGCACCGCGATGCCGTGCTGCGCGCGCAGTCCGGCCAGCAGGTTCAGAATTTCAGCGCGGATGCTCACGTCCAGCATTGAGACCGGCTCGTCGGCCAGCAGCAGCGCCGGCTGCAGCACCAGCGCACTGGCAATCACCACGCGCTGGCGCTGCCCGCCGGAAAGTTCGTGGGGCAGCCGCTGCGCAAACTCATGTGCCGGACTTAGGCCGGCATCCTCCAAA
>CANNEJ010000127.1 GCA_947503585.1 Anaerolineales bacterium
CTGCATGGCGGGCTGCACCATTCAATGCTCCAACATTTATGCGGATGTAAATGGGAAACAGATTGTTTCGCCGGTGGAGTATGAAACGATCGGCTTGGTGGGCTCAAACCTGGGCATCAGCGAACCCGACGTGATTGCCCATTTGAACTACCAGATGAATGACCTGGGCCTGGACACAATTGAAACGGGTGCCGCGCTGGGTGTGGCTGCCGAGGCCGGCCTGATGGAGTGGGGCGATGGCCAGCGTGCAATGGAGTTGATGGAAGAAGTGCGCAAGGGCACGGCTTTGGGTCGCGTAATCGGCAATGGCGCCAAACTTGCGGGTGAGGTGCTCGGCGTGCAGCGCGTGCCGGTCGTCAAGGGTCAGGCGATCTCTGCCTATGATCCGCGTGCAATCAAAGGCACTGGAGTCACATACGCCACATCGCCGCAAGGCGCCGACCACACGGCGGGACTTACGCTGCGCATGCCCGTGGATCACCTCAAGCCTGAAGGGCAGGTGGCTGCATCCCGCACCGCACAAATCCGGATGGCGGGTTTTGACAGCCTCGGTGCTTGTATCTTTGGCGCGTTCGGCTTCAACCTCGCGCCCACCACAATTCAGGATCTGGTTAACGGGCAGCATGGCTGGGATGTGGGCGCTGATTATTTAACTGAGTTAGGCAAAGCCACGATCGACCTCGAACGCGAGTTCAACCGGCGGGCGGGCTTCACTCCCGCTGATGACCGGCTGCCGGAATGGATGGCGCTGGAAGCGCTGGCACCCAACAACACCGTGTTCGATGTGCCAACGGCGGAGATGGATGCAATCTATAACTGGTGATCGGATTTCGGTCACCGTCAAGCTGCACTCCGTGCTGCGCACACTTGAGACCACCGAGCCGCGCAGCCGGGTGCTGCTCGAGCTGGCGGCCGGCAGTACGATTGCCAGCGTGGTTGCATCCTTGAAGATTCCCGAGATGGACATCGTTTACGTGCTGAACGATAGTGTCGTCGAAAGCAGCGCCTTGCTGCATGCTGGCGACACACTTGCATTGATACCTGCGCTTGAGGGCGGCTGCAAGACAAAGCTTAGGCACACGCCGCCGACAATTCTGAGGACGAGTTGAATCAGAGCAGTTCCATTGATAGCGCTGACGCGCAGCGCATGTGTGCTGCGATACAGGCGGAGCTGGCGCGCCGCGGGAAAGCTGCGGTGATTGCGGTGGCTGATGCGCATGGCGAGCTGCTGCTCTTGCTGCGCTGTGATGGCGCCCCGCTGCCTTCGATTGTGATTGCGACCAACAAAGCGTGGACTGCGGCGCGGGAGCGCAAGCCAACCCGGCAGGTGGGGCAGGCCGCCCGCGACCCGCAAGACGGTTTCGACATGGCGTACTTCGGCGACCCGCGCTACATTGGCTGGGGCGGCGGCGTGCCGGTGTTTGCGGGCGGGCAGCTGGCTGGCGCTGTGGCAGTCAGCGGCCTTTCTGAGACAGAGGATATTGAGCTTGCCGAATTGGGCATCCGCGCTCTTTGAGCAACTTGCGCCGCCCAGAAAATCTTGATATAAATCGGGGCGTTACGGCGCTTGTGTCTGCAAACAATCCGGTTTGATTCAGCAGTCACCTGTTTTTCCCGAAATACTAATAATGATAAAAGTCACTGATCTCACAAAATACTACGGCGACGTACAGGCGCTGAAAGGAATTAATTTCTCGGTTAAGCCCGGCGAAATCGTCGGTTTGTTGGGGCCGAATGGTGCCGGCAAAACAACATCAATTAAGATTTTGACCGGCTACTTGCAAGCTGACAGTGGCAGTGTGCAAGTGGACGGGTTGGATGTACTCAACCACCGCGAGCAGGTGCAGGCGCGGGTTGGTTACCTGCCCGAAAGCACGCCGCTCTATGGTGAACTCTCGGTGCAGGACTATTTGAAAATGATTGCTAACCTGCGGGAGATAGCCGAGAGCGATCAGCCGGCGCTGCTTTCGGAGGCAATTCATGCCACTGGACTGGCAGAGCGCCTGACGCAGCCAATTGCGCAGCTTAGCAAGGGCTTTCGGCAGCGCGTGGGGCTGGCGCAAGCCATCCTGCACCGGCCGCGGCTGCTGGTTTTGGATGAGCCCACTGTGGGCCTCGACCCGACGCAAATTATTGAAATCAGAAACCTGATCAAGAGCCTTGCGCCCAAGACCACGATTTTGTTTTCGTCGCATATCTTGCCGGAGGTGGAGGCAATTTGTGACCGGGTGATTATCATCATTAACGGAGTGGTGAAGGCGGACGCCCGCCTAGCGGAACTGGCTGCCACCACCGATGCAGTGCTTGTGCTGCAGCATGCGGTGTCTGGTGTACCGGAAGCGCTGCGTGCATTGCAGGGTGCAGTTGGCGTGAAGGCGCTGCCGCACTCCGGGCAGCCGGCTTACCGCATCTCGGGCGCCGAACGGGCTGATCTGTGCCCGCTAATTTATGATCTTGCACGCAAGCAGAACTGGCCGCTGCGTGAGCTGCGGCGCGATGTGCGCACCTTGGAACACGTTTTCAATGAGCTGGCGCTTGCAGCGTAAGGCTTAATCCCCAAACCAAAGACAGAGTTTAAACATGCAGCAGACACTCGCCGTTACACGCAAAGAACTCAACAGTTACTTTGGCTCGCCAATGGCGCTCATTTTTGTGGGCGTGTTTCTGGCTGCCACGCTCTTCACCTTTTTCTGGGTGGACACTTTTTTCGCGCGCGGCATCGCCGATCTGCGACCGCTGTTCCGGTGGATGCCATTGCTGCTGATATTTTTGACCAGTGCCGTCACCATGCGCCAGTGGAGCGAGGAGCAATCCAGCGGCACGCTGGAAGTGCTGCTGACACTGCCGGTGGGGCCAGTGCAATTGGTGTTCGGAAAGTTTCTGGCAGTGCTGGCACTGCTGGGCGTCTCGCTTGCGCTGACGATATTTCTGCCGCTGACCGTGGCGCTGCTTGGCAACCTGGACTGGGGCCCGGTGCTGGGGGGGTACATCGCTGCCTTGCTGTTGGCGGGTGCGTATGCAGCGCTTGGTCTGTTTGTTTCCTCCCGCACGGACAACGAGATTGTTGCACTGATTAGCACGGCAGTGCTGGGCGGCGTGCTGTACTTTATTGGCGCCCACGGCGTGGTTGATTTTTTTGGCGACCGCACCGGTGAACTACTGCGCGCATTTGGGTCGGGTTCGCGCTTCGAGAGCATCGAGCGCGGCGTGTTGGATCTGCGCGACCTGCTGTACTACCTGTCGCTGATCGGGATCTTTCTTTCCCTGAATGTACTGTCGCTTGATGCCAAGCGCTGGGGCAAGGGCGCGAACTCGCTAGCGTACCGGCAGCGGCTGATTTTTGTTGTGGCACTGGTTGGCGCAAATCTGGCCGTATTGAATGTGTGGCTGTTTCCAATTAGCTGGCTGCGCTTGGATCTAACCGCCGGCAGGGAGTACAGCCTTTCACCCGCAACCCGCAGCCTGCTGACCACTTTGGATGAGCCATTGCTTGTGCGCGGGTACTTTAGCGCCAAGACGCATCCATTGCTTGCTCCGCTCGTGCCGCGCATCCGCGACATGCTGACCGAGTACGCTCTGGCCTCCGGCGGGAAGGTGAAAGTAGAGGTAGTTGACCCGCTTTCAGACCCGGAGAAAGAGGCCGAAGCCAACCAGACCTACGGCATCAAGCCCACGCCGCTGCAAGCAGCGGATCGCTACGGCGCCTCGGTTGTGAATGCTTACTTTGACATTCTGGTGCGCTACGGTGATCAGAATGTTGTCCTGAATTTTCAGGATTTGATAGAGGTGAAAGCCACATCTAATGGGCAGCCGGATGTGCGGCTGCGTAATTTGGAGTATGACCTGACGCGTGCTATCAAGAAAGCTGTGTATGGCTTCCAAAGTATTGAGACGGTGCTGGCGTCACTTGATCAGCCAGCAGTTCTGACGCTGTACACAACGCCGAACACACTGCCGGAGCAGCTGCGGGTAGTACCCGCCACGATTACCAAGGTCGCGCAGGAGATTGCGGCCGCTTCAGCGGGCAAGTTTTCTTTTCAGCAAGTGCAAGTTGGCGCACCCGGTGCACCGACATCGGATCAGTTGACGCAGCAATTCGGCCTGCGCCCATTTCAGGCGTCGTTCTTCTCGCCGGACTTGTACTATTTGCACATGGTGCTGAGTTCGGGTGAGGAGAATCAGGTGCTGTTTCCGGCGGGTGACTTGGGTGAAGCCAGCGTGCGGGCCACGCTGGAGACGGCGTTAAAGCGCGGCGCGAAAGGTTTCTTAAAGGTTGTCGGTATTTGGACTCCGCCGGATGTTCCAGAGCAGGATATGTTCGGGCAGCAGACGCAATCTTTTAAGAGTTACACAAAGATCGCCGAGGTATTGCGTGAGAATTACACCGTGCAGCCTGTTGACCTTGCCACCGGGCAGGTGGGCGGCAATGTGGACGTGTTGCTGCTGGTAGCGCCGCAAGGTCTCACAGACACGGATTTGTTTGCTGTTGATCAATATCTCATGCGCGGCGGTGCAGTTGTTGTGGCTGCCGGCAGCTATTTACTTAAGCCGGACCCAATGACTGGTGGCTTGGCTGTGCAGGAGGTGGCGGGCGGCCTCGCGCCGTTGTTGGAGCACTATGGTGTCACGGTGGCCAAATCACTCGTGCTCGATTTGCAAAACGAGCCGTTCCCAATTCAAATGTCGCGCAATGTGGGTGGCGTTGAAGTGCGGGAGTTCCAAGCCATGCCGTATCCATACTTCGTCGATATTCGCACCGATGGCATGGACGGCAAAAATCCGATTCTGGCCAGCGTTGCTGCTGTGACCCTCAACTGGGTGTCACCGCTGGCGCTTGATGAGCTGAAGAACACCGGCCGCGAAGTCAGCCGTTTGCTTTCCTCCAGTGCCAATTCCTGGGCGACGACCAACACTGTTGTGCAGCCGGACTTGCAGTTTTATCCCGATTTGGGATTTCCAGTGGCGGAAGTGAAATCGGCGGAGCTATTGGCGGTGGCCATCAAAGGCGACTTCGAAAGTTATTACAAGGGAAAGCAGTCACCACTAGAGGCAGCGGCTGCCGGCGTGCCGGCTGATGCGGGCGCCGCAGCGGATGCAACGCCAACGGCGGTGCCGCAAGCGCTGGGCATCATCGAGCGTTCTCCCGCCACGGCGCGGCTGGTGGTAGTGGGCAGCGCGGAGTTCTTAAACGATGTGGTGTTTGATCTCTCGCGCAACTTGTCGGGGGACCGCTATCTGAACAGCTTGCAGTTTGCACAGAACATGGTGGACTGGTCGGTGGAGGATCTGGAGCTGTTGGGCATCCGCTCGCGCGGCACTGCGACGCATGTTTTGCTGCCGCTGTCGCCACAGGCGCAATCTGTGGCGGAGTTGGGCAACTACGGACTGGCGCTGATTGCGCTGCTGGCGTTGGCGTGGACTTGGCAGCGCCGGCGGCGAAAGCAG
>CANNEJ010000128.1 GCA_947503585.1 Anaerolineales bacterium
AAATCTGCGGCGAGGTCCGCGCCCACTACGTGCTCTTGCCCAGCTGCTTGAAGGCTTACTGGCCCGCGCAGTGGCGCGCGCCCTTTTATCTCCAGCGCCACACCCGGCCGCAAGCCAAGTTCCCCCAGATAGCGCAGGCGCTCGGGCGTGTGATTGCGGATGCGGCTCAGGTCGCCGCGCGTGCCCACTGGAAAATCAAGCAGACTCTTGTCATTCATCGTGGGCATGTGCCCGTCGCGGGTTGGTATGGGGTCACCGTGCGGGCAGCGCGTAGGGAAACCGGAGAGTTCATCAGCCCGATCCTCAAACGTGGTGTTAATTGCGCCTTCGAGTGAGTGCACCATGTCGTGAACTTCGTCCCAGCTGAAGCCCATTACCTTGACTAGAAAGGTCTCGATCAATCGGTGGCGCCGGACGGCGCCAAGCGCCACCTGCTGGCCTTCCGCAGTGAGGTTCACCCCGCGATAGGGCTCGCGCTCCAGAAATCCCTCGCGTTCGAGGCGCTGCACCATCTTCACCACGGCCGGCGGCGACACTTGCAGGCGTTCTGCAAGTGTCGAAACAATTACGGGTGCGGACTGCAGCTGCTCGAGGCGAAATATTTCGGCGAGGTACTCGCGCCGTGTGTCGGTAAGAACGGCGCACGCCTGCATGCGGCGGGGAATAAAGCCAGCGGATTGCTCAGTCAAGTTTTGGATTTTAGTCATCTTTAAGCCGTTAGTATATTCCAATATGGACATGGCTGTGGCACAGGACTAAACCGTGGTTAACTTCAGAGTTTCCCGCTTCTCTAATCAGGTTTAACCGGCAACCCTAGACTGGCTTTGCAAGTTGCCGTAGGCTTGGCAAAATGGCAAAGGAGATATAGATCAAAGTGAAAATTGTCGGTTTCAGGAAAGCGTTGTTGGTTGGCTTTCTCGCGGCTGGATGCCTTGTAAGCGGCTGCGTATCGGGGGCACCAGATGCCAGCGGCACCGCACTGAGCGCACCACCGGTGGCCAGCGGGGAGGTAGTACTCTACTCCGGGCGCGAGGAGAGTCTGGTGGCACCGCTGCTGGTGAAATTCACGGCCGCGACTGGCATACCGGTTAAGGTGAAGTACGGGAGTACGGCTGAGTTGGCTGCGACGCTGCTTGAAGAGGGCAGCCGCTCGCCGGCGGATGTTTTCTGGGCGCAGGACCCGGGCGGGCTGGGTGCTGTTGCTGCTGCCGATCTGTTGGCCACGCTGCCGCAAACAACGCTTGGATTGGTGCCAATGAACTTTCGATCAGCGCGCGGTGATTGGGTGGGTGTTTCCGGCCGGGCACGCGTAGTGGTGTACAACACAAACAAGGTGCTGCCGGCCGATCTGCCGCCAGACATGTGGGGCTTCACGGAGCCGCAGTGGATGGGGCGCATTGGCTGGGCTCCCGGCAATGGCTCCTTTCAAGTAATGGTGACTGCCATGCGCAAGCTTTGGGGCGAGGAAAAAACCCGTGCGTGGCTGCAGGCCATGATTGCCAACGATGCAAAAGAGTATCCCAAGAACACCCCGCTTGTGCAAGCCGTGGCAAATGGTGAGATTGAAGTTGGTTTTTCGAACCACTACTACCTGCTGCAAATTAGCAAGGAGGCGGGCACCGGATTGGCAGCAGCCAATTACTTTTTACCCGGCGGCGGGCCGGGATCGCTGGTGATGGTGGCTGGCGTTGGCCAGCTGGCAACCGCGCCGAACAGCGCGAATGCGCAGCGCTTCATACAGTACTTGCTTGAGCCTGCAGCACAGGGCTACTTTGCGCAGGATACGTTCGAGTATCCATTGATTGCAGGAGTGGAGATTGCTCCCGGCCTGCAGCCGCTTGCCAGCCTGAACATCGCAGCGTTGGGCGTCGGCGACCTGATCGACACGCGCGGAACCGTAGATTTGCTACAAGACGTTGGCGCGCTGGAGTAATGGCGGTGCGGCTTCCGTGTTCAAACTCTGAGCCCAATGCGCCAACTTAGTTTTTGGCGCGTGAGTGGCTGGCGCTGGCTGCTGCGCGGTGCTGCTGCCGCGGTGCTTGCCCTTGTTCTGCTGCCACTGTGTTACCTGCTGGTTCGCGCCAGCGAAGCGGGCCCGGCTGCTTTGCAGCTTTTGTTTGAAGCGCGCACCTTGCGGGTGCTGGCGCGTTCCGTGGCACTGGCGCTGGCGGTTCCGCTGCTCAGCGCGCTCCTGGCGGTGCCCTTGGCATGGCTCACCACCCGCACAGATTTGCCGCTGCGCCGGATGTGGGCCGTGGTCACGGCGCTGCCGCTGGTGATACCCAGTTACATTTTTGCGTACTTGTTGGTTTCAGTGCTGGGCCCGCGCGGGTTGCTGCAACAATTGCTGCAACCGTTGGGCATCGAGCGGCTGCCGGATATAGAGGGGTTTCCCGGCGCACTGCTGGCGCTCACACTGCTGTGCTACCCGTATGTATTGCTGACCGTGCGGGCTGCCCTGCTTTCGGTAGATCCCGCGCTGGAAGAAGCCGGGCGCAGTTTAGGGCTGAGCCCGTGGCGCACATTCGTGCGCATTACGCTACCGCTGCTGCGCCCCGCACTTGCCGGTGGCGGCGTTCTTGCCGCACTTTACACGCTGCGCGATTTTGGTGCTGTTTCCGTAATGCGTTATGGCACGTTCACACGCGTCATCTACATCCAGTATCAATCTGCGTTTGATCGGAGCGGGGCAGCGGTGCTGGCGCTGATGCTGGTGGCGCTCACTATCGGGCTGCAGGCGCTGGAGCTAAACACGCGCGGCCGGGCACGCTACCATCGCGGCCATGCGGCTGCAAAGCGCAAGCCAATGCTGGTGCACCTGGGGCGGTGGCGCTGGCCGGCGCTTCTGTTGTGCGCTGCGGTGGCGCTGCTGGGGGTTGGCATGCCGGCGGCTGTGTTGCTGTTTTGGCTGGTGCGTGGCCTGACGCTGGGTACGCCATTGCCCGCGCTGTGGAACGCCACTGGCAACTCTGTGTATGTGTGCCTTGTGGCTGCGCCGCTGGCGCTGCTGGGTGCGCTGCCGCTGGCGTTAATTGCCGGGAGACAGCGCTCAGGCAGCGGCCGGCTGGTGGAGCGGGTGGCATACTCGGCGTTTGCGCTGCCGGGAATTGTTGTGGGGCTGGCGCTGGTCTTCTTTGGCGCGCGCTACGTGCCCGCAATTTATCAATCAGTATTCCTGTTGCAGGCAGGCTATTTGATTCTATTTGTGCCTGAAGCATTTGGGGCGCTGCGGGCTGCGCTGGGCAGTGTGAACCCGAGCCTGATGGAAGCCGGGCGCACCCTCGGGCGCGCGCCGGCGCAGGTGCTGCGCTCCGTCACGCTGCCGCTGATGCGCAATGGCGTGCTGGCCGCGCTGGCAATCGTCTTTCTGACCGCCATGAAGGAGCTGCCGGCCACCCTTATTTTGGCGCCTCCCGGGATGGGCACGCTTGCCACCTCAATTTGGGGCGCAGTCACCCAAGCCTACTTTGCCGCTGCGGCGCTGCCTGCGGTATTATTGATTGGGATCTCATCTGTGCCACTGGCTATTTTTACCCTGCGCGAGGCGTATCAGTGAGTGATGTCGCTGTTGAATGCCGCGGCCTGACCAAGTCTTTTGACGTGGTTAGTGCGGTGCGCAATTTGGATCTGGCGGTTGAGCAGGGCGAGATCCTGGTATTGCTGGGGCCAAGCGGCTGCGGCAAGACCACCACGCTGCGGTTGATTGCCGGGTTGGAAGTGCCGGATGCCGGCTCCATTCGAATTGGCAACCAGCCGGTTGCCGGCGAAGGTGTTTTTGTGGCGACGGAAAAGCGGCGCATCGGCATGGTGTTTCAGGATTACGCCCTGTTTCCCCATTTGAGTGTTTCGCAAAATATTGCATTTGGCGTGCCGCAACGCGCCAGCGAAACCCGCGTTCAAGACGGCTTGCGCGTGGTGGGACTGTGCGGCGTCGGCGGGCGAATGCCGCACGAGCTCTCTGGCGGCCAGCAGCAGCGCGTGGCTCTTGCGCGGGCGCTGGCGCCGCATCCGGCCGTGCTGCTGCTGGATGAACCGTTCTCCAATCTGGATGCTGGCCTGCGCCTGCAAGTGCGCTCGGAAATCCGCGACATCCTCAAGGCCAATCGCCTCACGGCAATTTTTGTGACGCATGATCAGGATGAAGCGCTGTTCATGGGCGATCGCATCGCCGTATTCAACGCAGGGAGCCTGGAGCAAGTGGGCACGCCGGAAGAACTGTTTTTTGCGCCGGCGTCGCGGTTTGTAGCGGAGTTTATGGGGCAGGCTGATTTCATTCGCGGGGAGATAACTGAACACGGTCTGCAGACGGAAATTGGACCTGTGCTGCAGCCTGTGACGCTCGCTGTAGGCCAGCGGGTGGAGGTAGCTATCCGCGCGGATGATGTGAGCCTGGTTGCTGATCCGCAAAGCAAGGCAAAGGTGCTGGGGCGCAGCTTTCGCGGCGCGGTGAATGTTTATCGCGTGCGCCTGCCATCGGGCCGCATTGTGCACAGCCTGCAGCCGCATACGCTGAAGCTTGCGGACGGATTGCTCGTGCGTGTGCAGGCAGAGCCGGGCCATCCACTGGCGCACTTCGCCATCTAACCCTACGCATGCAAACTGAGCGGACAGAGCAGCCGCTGGTACTCAAACCAATTCTGCTAGACGCTTTCGGCCGCATTCTGGCGGTTAGTTACCCCGTCCTCGCGCTTTCCACAGGCGTGCGGGCATTATTCCAGCTGCTGTTCAAAGCAGGTGTCACCGACTATTTGCCGCCGGCGTTAAGTGCGCTTGCAGCCAGCCTGTACTTGCTGGCCACAGTCGGGTTTGTGTATCGGCGCGTGTGGGCGTGGCGGCTTTCTGTGGCGGTGCTGGCGTTGGAAACGGTGCTGACGCTGCTGGTGGGCGCCTTGAGCCTTGCGTACCCGGCGCTGGTGGGCGCAACTGTGTGGCGCCACTTTGGAGCGGACTACGGTTACTTCCCACTTTTTCAGCCGCTGCTGGGGCTGGTCGGGCTGCTCTTGCCGGAGCCTTTGCGCCGCTATGGGATTCGCTCGCAAGCTGGCAGCAGTTAGCCGGCTGCGCGCATGACATCGCGCAGCGCGCTGCGTTCGCAGCCCCAATTAAATTTGATGCGCCCGCTGCCACTTTTGCTGGCGGCCTACATTGCTGCCGGTGTGCTTTACGCACTTGCCACCCCAACCTTTGAGGCTTCTGATGAGGTATGGCACTACGGCTTTGTGCGTGAGCTGGCGGATGGGCGCGGCTTGCCGGTGCAGGTGCCGGGCGTGCTCACGAGCTACCGGCAGGTGGGCAGCCAGGCGCCGTTGTATTACGGTGTTGCCGCGGTGCTTACCGGGTGGGTGGATGAC
>CANNEJ010000129.1 GCA_947503585.1 Anaerolineales bacterium
CGGCAATTTGCTTCAGGTGTGCAATCCCATGCATTCCGTATATCTCGAGCGAACGATCCAATGAAGTCTCACCGCGTTCTGGATGAACCGCCACGCGCTCCCACTGTGCCGGTTGCACCGCTGTCAGCAGCGCAACCATACGTGCATGCAATCCCTCCAGCAAAATCAGGCTCGGCTCCAGCGGCAGCTGGCTGCCATCAGCGAGCGCGGCCCACGCATCCGGATCGTATGGCTTCACTGGTGGGCGTTCCTCCGTAAGCAGCAGTTTCATCCGGATGAATGCATTCATATGCGAGTCAGCCAGATGATGCACATTTTGCGCGACCGTCCATTCCTTGGGCAGATAATGCGTGGTGAGCTGCGCTGGCGTGAGGCCCCGCACTGCGGCGCGCAGGTGCGCCGGCAGTTCGCGCATGTTTTGAATCAGGACTTTTCGTTCAGCGTCTGTAGACATACTGTATCTCCTTTATCTTGTGGTGTTTAGCGGTCAACTGTTTGCGCTGCGCAGGCAGTGCTGTGTGCCGGCCTTGCTTGGCGGCGGAGGCAGCAGCTACTCATCAGTCACACAGCCTTCTGAGGCGGACTTAACGCTCTTGATGTACTTGTAAAGCGTGCCGCTGGTTGCTTTGAGCGGCGGAGCCTGCCAAGCTTTGCGGCGGGCAGCCAACTCGCGCTTGGCCAACTTTACATCAATCGTATTGTGCACGCCATCCAGCACAATCTGGTCGCCGTCGCGCACCAGCGCCAACGGTCCGCCGTCCTGCGCTTCCGGCGTAATGTGGCCCACTAAAAATCCGTTCGGCCGGAGAAACGCCCGTCGGTAATCAACGCCACATCTTTGCCCATGCCGGCGCCCATGATCGCTGCAGTGCAGGTCAACATCTCCGGCATGCCCGGCCCGCCCTTGGGACCTTCGTAACGGATCACAATCACATCGCCTTTTTGAATCTCGTGCCGCTCCAGTGCAGCGAGCATGGCTTCCTCCTGGTCGAACACGCGCGCCGGGCCGGAAAAACTTTCGCCTTCCTTGCCCGTGATTTTTGCGACGGCTCCGGTTGGCGCAAGGTTGCCGTAAAGAATTTGGATGTGACCCGTTGGTTTAATCGGATTGGAAAGCGGGCGGATGATTTTCTGGCCGGCTGCGAGGTCCGGCACATTGGCGAGGTTTTGCGCGACTGTCTTCCCGGTTACGGTTAGGCAGCTGCCATCGAGCAGGCCGTTAGCCAGCAGATATTTCATTACGGCCGGCACACCGCCGATGGCGTGCAAATCCTCCATCACATAAAGGCCGCTCGGTTTTAAGTCCGCCAAAAACGGAATGCGATTACTCACGGCCTGAAAATCATCAATGGTGAGTGGCACGCCGACGGTGCGCGCCATCGCCACCAGATGCATTACGGCGTTGGTACTTCCGCCGAGAGCGCTCACCACTACCATGCTGTTTTCAAATGCAGCGCGCGTCATAATGTCGCGCGGCTTGATGTCGCGCTCGAGCAGAAGTTTGATCGCTGCGCCGGCAGTTTCGCATTCACGCAGCTTGGCGGGGTCGGTGGCGGGTGCGGACGCGGAAAAGGGCAGGCTCATGCCGAGCGCTTCGATGGCGGACGCCATGGTGTTGGCGGTGTACATGCCGCCACAGGCGCCGGCACCGGGGCAGGAGTGGCGCACAATCTCCCGGCGCTGTGCGTCGTTGATGCGGCCGGCGATGAACTCGCCGTAGCATTGGAACGCGGACACAATGTCCAGTGCCTGGTTGTTTGCGTGGCCGGCGCGAATGGTGCCGCCGTAAATCATCAGGCTGGGGCGGTTCAGGCGGCCCATCGCAATCAGGCAGCCCGGCATATTCTTGTCGCAGCCGGGCAGCGCAATCAGCGCGTCATACCATTGCGCGCTCATCACAGTTTCAATTGAATCCGCAATCAGGTCGCGGGATTGCAACGAGTAGGACATTCCGCCAGTGCCCATTGAGATGCCGTCACTGACGCCAATGGTGTTGAAGCGCATGCCCACCATGCCGGTGGCTGCAACGCCGGTGCGCACCGTGGCGGCCAGATCGTTGAGGTGCATGTTGCAGGAGTTGCCGTCGTACCACATGCTGGCAATGCCCACCTGCGGCTTGTGCATGTCGGCTTCGGTCAGGCCGGTAGCGTAGAGCATCGCTTGCGAGGCGCCTTGCGCTGCGGCTTGCGTAATCTGCGAGCTGAATTTATTGAGTGGCATTGGGGTTCCTAAATTACGAGGTGGGTGGTGCAATATTGTGACGATTGATTAAGCTGGCTCAGGTTTTACGGCGGCTCGGCCGCCGGCCGGGACCGGACTCCGCAGCGGCCGCAAATTCTGGAATGGCCGGCAGCGCCTGTGGATGCTCCATGCCGGCTTTTACCATATTGCACATTTCCGCCACAACTTGCGGATCGATGGGCGGCTTGCTGTATCCAGCCAGCCCGCGGTGTACTTCGGCGCGCAGCCGGTCTTGCATGCTAAGGCTGCCCGCCTTGCGCCATGCATCGCGGTTCAAGCGGTCGAACACCGGGTCCGGCAAATGCATTTCTGCCGGCCAATGCTTGAGCGTGTGCTCGGAGGTAAGCAGGTGTTTCTCGGCCAGCAGCTCGTGCACCATGTCTAGCATTGGCAGGTCATTTTTTGGCTCGATGGCGCGCACAAAACGCAGTGCTTGGCCGCACAGTTCGTTGTCCAACACCAGCTTCTCCAGACTATAAACCATCACATAATCCAGCATGCCGGGCCCGGAAACGGAGTTTACGCCGGCCAGTGCGGCCAGCAGCGCGCCGCCAAAGGATTCGGCGCCGGCTTGCGCATCATTGAACTTGCTCTCGCTAAGTGCCATGTACGCTTGCGTGGGCAGGCCAAGCGATTTGGCGACCGCGACATACGCACCGTAAAGTTGCAGTGCTTCAATGGCTGCCATGGGTGAGCTGCCGGTTTTCATGTGGAAGGCTGCGGGCGCACCGCCAAACAGCACCGGATGGCCGGGGCGCAGCAGTTGTGCCATGGTCAAGGCTGCGGGTGCACCGCCAAACAGCACGGGATGGCCGGGGCGCAGCAGTTGTGCCATGGTCAGGCCGGCCAGCACATCCACGCAATGCAGCACGGTGGCGCCCACAATTGTGACCGGTGCGATCAAGCCCATCAGCGTTACCGGCACAATCTCAACCGGAATGCCCCAGTCCACGCAGTCGATAAGATTTTGGCACGAGTCCTCGCTGTAACGGAACATGCCGGCAGCGGTGATGGTGAAGATTGAAAGTGGCCGCGCAATCAGGTCGGCTTTGTCGTGCCGAAAGAGCTGCATCATGGCAGCCATGCGGCCGGTGCCATGCGGCGTGAAGGCACCGCTCACAATCGGCTTGCGCGAGTGCGCCAGGCAAAGGCACAGGCGCCACGCATCGGAAATCAGAACTTCGATGTCAGATGTCGAGAAGGCGGTGGCGAGGTAAGCAATGTGGGGCAGGCCGTCCGCAAGGCGCACGAAGTCCACAAAGTCCGCGGTGGATCCGGGGCGCGTGTCGCCCGTTGTGTGATCCAGCACCTGCAGGCCGCTACTTCCGGGAACAAAGTGCACGTTGTCGCCACCGAGTTCGGCATGCGGCTGTCCGTCGCGGTTGTAGAGCGTGAAGCTGCGCGGCGTGCTGCCAATTGCGCGCTCTACAGTGGTTCTATCAAAGAGCAGGCTGCCTGACACCGGGTCGGCGCGCAGCCCGCGTTCCATCAGCATTGTGCGCAGGCCGGGACTGACAACTTCGACACCAACCGTGGCGAGGATTGAGAGCGCCTCGTCGACGATGCGCGAGACCAGCGCCGGTGCCAGCATCGCAAGGCCCGGCCGGGCACTCAGGCTGTTGTCTCCAAGCGTAGTCATGGGGCTTTTGTTCGCGGATGCAGTTGCTGATCCACATACAGCCAAAGCACACGGGCAAACCGGTGGATGATGGGCGTAAGAATTAACGCAGTGCAGCACAGCACGGCGAAGACCGTATTCACAGCAGCACCCTTCAAAAAGAGCGCCACACAAACGGGCACAAGCGCCGCTATTGCAAACATGTATCCAATCAGCACCGCCACGAGGAAGTAGCCACTCTCCCGTTCGAAGCGCAAGCCGCACGCCGGACAGGTGGGGTGCAATTCCAGCCAGCCGCTGAAGATTGCGCCGCGGCGGCAGACGGGACAGCGCTGCGCAAGCAGCGCCACTAAAAGTGCGGGCTGTGCCGGCATTACGAGCTGGATCCGGATTTAAGTTTGCGCTTCAAGGTCGGCCAGCGTCTGCTCTAACAGCTCGACTGAGTCTTGCAGTGCTGCGGCATCAAACGCAAAGCGCGCACCGGCTGCTGCAAACAGCTGCGGCAGCGGCACGCTGCCGCCGAGTGCAATCGCAGCGCGATAGCCGGCCAATGCCGTTGTTTTGTCTTTGATGGCGTTGCGCCAAATCTGCACGGCGCCCAGCTGGGCGAGGCCGTATTCAATGTAATAAAACGGAACTTGAAAAATATGCAGTTTGCGATGCCAGCCGGTGGCAAGGATGTCCTCCATGCCGCTGTAATCGATGCCAGGCATAAAGCGCTGCCACAGGCGCGCCCATTGCGCATCGCATTGCGCGGGGTCTGCCGCAGCGCCCGCGTGCTCGTAAACCCAGTGCTGAAACGCATCCACCACGGCCATGTATGGCCAGAACAGCACGATGCCCTCCAGGTGTTCTGCGCGTGCGCGCGCCGCATCCGCTGCGCTATAGAAACCGCCTTCGGCCAGTGTGAGATGCGGCGCTGCCAGCAGCTCCATGGCCATGGATGCCACCTCGCAAAACTCCAGCGGCGTGTTCCATTGCTGCGCAAACGGCAGGCGCGGATTTTGGGCGATATGAAAATCCTGAAATGCGTGGCCGGCCTCGTGCAGCAGCGTCTGCACATCATCGTGCATGCCAACAGAGTTCATGAAGATGAATGTGCGGCGCGCAAAGGGCAGCCCGGTGCAATACGCACCCGGCGCCTTGCCCTTGCGATTATCCAAGTCCAGCAGCTGCTCGCGCTCCAGTGTGTCAAACATCTCCCCCAGCTGCGGGCTGATGCGATTGAAGATGGCGCTGCTCGTGCGCACCAGCTGCGCCGCATCTGTGAACGGCCGCAGTGCCTGGCGCTGCGCCACATCCACCTCCAGATCCCACGGGCGCAGCGTTTGCAGGCCGAGCCGCTGGCGGCGCCGCTCGTAAATCCGGCTGGCTGCGGGCACCACCACGCGTTCGATTGCAGCATGGAAGCTATCGCAATCCTGCGGCGTGTAGTCAAACCGCAGCCGGCCCCGCC
>CANNEJ010000130.1 GCA_947503585.1 Anaerolineales bacterium
TCTTCGGTGGCTAGGCGCGCGGGTATCAATTGATAGTCGCCGCAGCTGGGTGCCCTACAAGGCCTTCCGTGCTGCAGCACATGTTTGTTATGCGTGCGCTGTAAGCATAGAGGATATAACGGCTTGGCTGTTGCGGTTTTTTCTGTGACGCTGCAGCGGGTGCAATGAGGAGCGGACTGCGCCGGAGCACGGCCTTGCGTTACCGTAATTGCATGTGGTTTTCGCAATCTGCCGTGGCTGCTCAGGCTGTGCCGGCGCCCGCACCCCACGCGTCAAGCACCGCAGCCGGAACATGCCCGCTGACGGCGCGCGCGTGCGCCCAGGCGAGCAGACTGCGGGCCGCATCGGTGCACAGCCGCTGTGGCAATGGTTTGTTCCCAACCCGGCCCAGGTCCAGGCGGTCTGCGTCCCAGCATGCTTGCACGGTCGGCCGGCCCACGGTCAGGCCATCCGAATGCAACCGGCAGGCTTCCGCCAGCCGCGCAAACTGGGCGTCGTCCAAGTGCACCAGCGTGCCCCGCAGGGATTTGGCCAACTCCGCGCCGCGTTCGCCGTGACCCGGGTCATAATTTTCATTCACCCGCCGCGCATCATGGAACAACGCAAACAGTGTGATGACCAGGCGGTCGGCGCCGTTGCGGTCAGCGATGCGCAGCCCGTTCTCCAGCACGCGCGCCCAGTGCACCACGCCGTGGGTGCCGCGGATTGGCAGCGTATAACCGCGCCGGATCGCGCCCATGATGGCCGCCGGGTCATTCACCATGCGGTGCTCGCATGCCGGCCGCTGCGGTGGACGGCAGCCGCGCATGCCGCGCAGCGCCCGCAGAAATTAACGCTGGTTGCGGCGCCTTGCCAGCGGGCGTTTTCATTGCGGGCCGGGCGGCGTTGCAAACGCCATTGCGTACAAGTCGTGGTAGTGGCCGTGCAGTGCCAGCAGCTGCGTGTGCGTGCCGCTCTCCACAATCCGCCCCTGATCCATCACCACAATATTATCGGCGCGCGTGATGGTGGACAGGCGGTGCGCAATCACCAGTGCGGTGCGGCCGGCCAGCAGGCGCTCCAGCGCTGCTTGAATTAGGCGCTCGGTTTGCGTGTCTACGCTGGCGGTGGCTTCATCCAAAATCAGGATGCGCGGATCCGCCAGCAGCGCACGCGCAAATGAAACCAGTTGGCGCTGCCCGCCGGACAGAATTGCGCCGCCTTCGCCCACCTTGGTGTCATAGCCGTTGGGCAGCGCGCTGATGAAATCGTGCGCACCGACCGCGCGCGCCACGTCCTCCACGGCAGTACTGTCAGCCAGCGGCTTGCCGTACACAATGTTCTCGCGCACCGTCCCGGAAAATAAAAACGGATCCTGCAGTACAACGCCCATCTGGCGCCGCAGCGAGCGCTGGGTAATGCTGCGCACATCCACGCCGTCAATGCGCACGGCCCCGCTGCTCACGTCATGAAAGCGCTGCACCAGCTTCACAAGCGTGGACTTGCCGGCGCCGGTTTCGCCCACCAGCGCCACGGTTTGCCCGGCCGGCACTTGCAGCTGGATGTTGGCCAGTACGGGCGGGCTGCCGGCGCCGTAGCCAAAGGACACATCATCGAACGAGATGCGGCCGGCAATCTGCGGCAGCTCATGCGCTGCCGGCGCATCCACCACATCGGCGGGCGTATCGAGCAGTTCAAAGATGCGCTCGCTGCTGGCCATCGTGGCCTGAAATGTGTTGTAGCGCTGCGAGAGGTCGCGGATGGGATCGAACAGCCGGTCAATGTAAAGCGCAAACGCCACCAGTGTGCCGGCGCTGAGCGCGGTGGGCCCCAGCGAGAGCGAGCCCATCACCGCCAGTCCGCCGAGCCAGATCACAAGCGCCAGCGCCAGCGAGCCAATGAAGTCCACGCTTGGAAAAAACACGGATGTGATCAGCGCGGCGCGGTTGGTGTGGCGCAGGTGATTGCCGTTTACATGTGTGTTGAAAACTTGCAGGTTGTAGTCTTCCCGGCTGAACGATTGCACCACGCGCACTCCCACAATGTTTTCGTTGAGCACGGCGTTTACCCAGCTGACGGCGGAGCGCACCGCACGGTAACTGTCGCGCGCGAGGCGCCGGAAGACCTCGGTGGCCGCCACCATCAAGGGCAGCACCGCAAAACTATAGAGGGCCAGCCGCCAATTCAGCAGCAGCATTGCAAGCGTAATGCCGGCCAGATCCACAAAGCTGCGCGCCACCGCAACCAGTGCCCATACCACCATCTCCCGGATTACAGAAACATCGTTGACCACGCGCGACACAAGGCGCCCCACCGCGTAGCGGTTGTAGAACGACATCGAAAGCGCCTGTAAATGATCGAACAACTCGCGGCGCAAATCAAAGATGAAGCCCTGGCCGGTGGTGGACATAATGCGAATACGCGAGTACGTGCCCACCCAAAACAACATGGCCGAGAGCAGGTAGAGCAGCACGGCCTGCGCCAGTGCGGCGCGGTTGCCGCGCGCAACGCCTTCGTCCAAAGCGAGCTTTATCAGGAAGGGGCCGGACACGGACGCAGTCATGGCCAGCAGCATAAAGGCCAGCGCGGTCAGCACGCGCAGGCGGTACGGGCGCAGGTAGCCATACAGGCGGCGCACAATCTTGCCGTCGTAGGCCTTGCCCAAGACGGTGTCTTCCGGCGGCGGTGGCGGTGCGGGTTTGCGCACGGGCAGGGCGGGCGCAGCGCTGGAGCTCATTTGATGGCGCTGGGGCGCAGCGGTTGTTGCGGCGGCTTGTTGCGCAGGTCCGGCCGCGCGGCGCGCGCCGCGGGCGCCACGCTGCCAGCGGCTGCCATTTCCCGCGCGCTGAGCAGCGTGCGCTGCAGGTCTTCCTGGTCGCGCAGTTGCAAATTGTAAAGATCCTGGTACATGCCCGGCACTTTCACCAGCTGCGCATGCGTGCCGCGCTGCGCAATGCGCCCGGCATCCAGCACCAGAATTTGGTGCGCGCGCTTCACAGTAGAGAGGCGCTGCGCAATCACAAACGTTGTGCGCCCCTGCATTAGCGTGTCCAGCGCCTGCTGGATCAGATGCTCCGTGCGCGTGTCCACGCTGGATGTGGCATCATCGAGGATAAGGATGCGCGGATTGAGCAGCAGTGCGCGTGCAATCGCCACGCGCTGGCGCTGCCCGCCCGAGAGCGTAACGCCGCGCTCGCCAACCCAGGTGTCGTAGCCGGCGGGGAAGCCGCAAATAAAATCATGCGCGCGCGCGGCAGTGGCTGCGGCGATGATGTCCGCCTCCGTTGCGTCCGGCTGCCCGAATGCAATGTTCTGCCCGATGCTGGCTGAAAACAGCAGCGATGTTTGCAGCACAACGCCAATCTGCAGGCGCAGCGACTTGAGGTCGACACTGCGCGTGTCGTGGCCATCGATGCGCACGCTGCCCTCGTCCGGGTCGTAGAAGCGCGGCAGCAGGTTTACAAAGCTGGACTTGCCGCTGCCGGTTGGCCCCACCAGCGCAATGATTTGGTTGGGCTGCGCGGTGAAGCTGATGTTGTGCAGCGCGCGATGTGCGCCGCGATACGCCAGCGATACATTGTCGAACTCCACCAGCCCGTGCACCGCGGGAAGCTTTTTGGCCGGTGCGGGCGGCACTGCAATTTCGGCGCGGTCCAGCACTTCGTAAATGCGCCGGCCGCCGGCCACGGCCTCGCCGCCGGAGCTGATGGCAAAGCCCAGCTCTTGCACGGGCGAGGTGAGCAGCAGCAGATAGGCATTGAACGCCACCAGCTCGCCCAGCGTAAGCTGCTGGCCAAGCACCATGCCGCCGCCAAACCACAGCACCACGCAGTTGGCCACAATCACCAGCAGGTTCATTGTGGGCAGAAACAAGCCCCACATGCGCACGATGCGCACGCGCGCATCGTACAGCTCGCGGTTGGCAACGCTAAAGCGCTGTGCCTCCTCCGGCTCGCGCGCAAAGGCGCGCACCACTTGCACGCCGGTGGCGTACTCTTGCACCGCGCTGGACAGGCCGCCCAGCGCCTGATCCACACGCAGGAACAGCGCCTCCACTTTGAAGGCCAGGGCCATGGCCACGGCGGTCAGCACCAGCAGTGGCAGCAGGCTGAGCAGCGTTAGCGCCGGGCTGGTGCGCACCAGCAAAACCAGCACGCCCGCCAGCAGCAGGCCTATGTTTAGCAAGTCCACCGCGCCCTCGCCGGCAAAGCGCGAAAGCGCAGACACATCTTCCGTGCAGCGGCTCATCAGCTGCCCCGTCTGCGTCTCATCGTGAAAGCCAAACGGCAGGCGCTGAATTTTGTCGTAAAGCTGCGCGCGCAGGTCATAGCCGATGCGGTTCACCAGCCACTCGCCCAGATAGCGGCGCGCAAAACCAAACAGGGCGCGCGCAAACCCGGCACCCACAATCACCAGCGCCGCCTGCGCCAGCGCCACAGCGCTGCGATCCAGCAGTCCGTCGTCGATCACAGTGCGAATCACGGCCGGGTTGACGAGGCTGGTGGCGGTCACGCCCAAAATACTCAGCAGCAGCAGCGTCAGTTGCAGCTTGTAAGCGCGGAGCGAGGCGGCAAAGCGGAACAATATTTTCATGGCAACAGCTGCGGCTCCGGTGATTTTAACACCGGGCTAGTTTTGGGGGGCAGTGCGCCATGGATGCCATGCCGGCCGGGCGCTGAGCGCCGCCCAGCGCAGCCGCAGCGCGCGTGCTAGTGCTGGTTGCTGGAAGCTGCGGGGAAGGCGCCGAGCTCGGCGCCGGCGGCTAGCAGCGCCGCCCACAAATACTGGCCAAGCGAACGCGCGCCAAATGGCGTGCGACTGGGCGTGTCCGCGACTTTATGAAAGCGGGCCAGCTTGCCGTGGAGGTTTATAGCAAAGCTCGGCTTATGCCAGCGTATAGCCGGTTGTTCGGCAGTGTGCCCACAAACCGCGGTTCACTGCGGCTGCGCCATCCATATTTATAGGGCAATTAGATGTATTCAGCAGCGGGCGGGTGAACTGCAAGCACGCAGTCAACTTCGCGGCGCGTCAGTTGCGCGGACGGGCGGGGTGCTGCCGGTTGCGATCTTTAGCCGATGACGCGCTGATAGTTCTGCAATGCTCAGCCGCATTACATTCTTGCCTGCATTGAGACAAGGTTTAGCCTGGACACCTATCGCAAGCACGCTGCTGTTCTAGTATACTACCGATATATCAGCCCCGAGGCCTATCAAGTGTTCGTTTTCCCGGCAACAACTTCGCAGTCTGGTCCTGCGCCAGATTAGGGTGCGCAGCTCATGCTCTTA
>CANNEJ010000131.1 GCA_947503585.1 Anaerolineales bacterium
ATACACAAAATAGCGAGCTGATTACCCGGCTCGGAAACTGCTGCCTCGAACTTGGCCAGCCTGCCGCTGCGATTGCTGTATTGGCGCCCGCCGCCGAGAACAATCTAGATGACGCCGGATTGCAGTCCGCGATTGGCGCGGCCTACGCCGCAACCGGTCTGTGGGAGGAGGCGCTGCTATCCTTCGAGCAGGCATTGCGCACAGCGCCGCAAGACGCGCAGTTACTGCGCTGGGCAGCCACCGCAGCTGCCGCAGTGCAACGCTATCCGCAAGCCATCGAAATATTACAGCAGGTCTTGCAAGCCGAACCGGACAACGCCGAGTTTCAGGCACTGCTGGGGCGCTGCTTGGAAGCCACCGGAGAGAAAGCCGCTGCCCATACCGCCTATTTGCGTGCAGCCGACCTCGCACCTCACGACGCAAAACATCTGGTGGTGCTCGGGGACAGCTGGCTTGGCACTGGATCACAACCGCTTGCAATAGCTGCGTATGAACGGGCAGCCCTCGCGGCGCCGCGCAATCCCGCGGTCTTGGTGACACTTGCAGAGGCGCAGCTCAATGCTGGCAACACGCAAGCAGCCATCGAGACCTTTACCAGTGCCGCCACTGCCTGCACTAACGACGAACATACCGGGCTGCACGCCAAGTGCCTGCGCCGCATTGCAGAATCCTGGGCGGCGCTTGGCAACAATGACCGCGCCCTTGACGCATGGAAGGCCGCCGCTGAAACTTTTCCGACGGACGCTGCGATCCACTCCGCCTTGGGCAACAGCTTGATGGCCGTGGGCAGGGCAGCCGACAGCCAGGCCGCACACGCAACCGCAGCCAGATTGGAGCGCACCCAACCAATCCATCTATTGGCCGCTGCCAAGGCGGCAATTGCAGCCGGCGACAGCGCTGCGTCAAATATATTTGCACAACAAGCGGCAAACCTGCCACTCGAGCAGCCGGAAGAACTCGGCACCCTTGGACACCTGCACCACCAGTTGGGCGATGTGCAAAAGGCCCTGGAGTTCCATCACCGCGCTTGCGCTGCGGCCGGAGACAACCCAGGCAGCCGCGCCACACTGGCCCTGGCTTTGGCAGATGCCGGAGAATTTGCCGAGTGCACCAGCACTGCGCGCGATCTGCTTGCCCTGCCCGAAATTCCAACCGGAGTGCTGCTAAAGACTGCCAGCGCCCTGCTCCGTGCCGGCGACGCAACCAACGCGATGCGCGCCTTCGAAACCTTGGCAGCGGGAATCGATGCTGATGGCACGCTTGTGATGCAAGCGGTGGCCGAAATTCTGGCCCATCTGGAAGCCGCACATGACGAGTGCACCGCACTGAGTGCAATGGAGCAGCCGGACCTCTCAGCGCTCACTGCATTTGCACAGCGCGCAGCCAATCGTGCCCAGGTACTTGGCGCGGACACCGGGCTGGTCCACGCGGCGCTTGGACGCCTGCAAACGCTATCCCCAGACCCCACGAGTGCAATCCCCACTTTGGAACGCAGCCTGCAAACCCGCTACGCGCCTGAAGTTGCCTGCGCACTGGCTGGCGCAAAAGTTGCTGCCGGTGACACTGCAGCTGCAGTTCAATTACTGGATGCAGTTCTGACCACAAACGCACACCACCCGCGCGCGCTAATGCTGCTGGCGCGCTGCGCAGCAAGTACCGGAGACTTCGAAAGCACTGCTGCCAGCATAATTGCAGCGGCTTCCCATCCAGCCCACAACGCATTGGCACATTTCCAATTTGCGCTTGCGCATCTGCACTTGGATGCAACCCCGGACTGTATCGCCCAACTTGAACAAGCACTGCGCCTTGCGCCCGAACACGCCGGGTGGCACTTCCATCTCGCGTTGCAGCAGGAAAGTATTGGCGAGCATCAGGCCGCGCTGGCACACTACCAGCAAGCGGTGCATCTCGGGCGCCAGCAACAGCTACACGCCCGCCGCCTCGCTGCGTTCACTGCCCGGCTTGCAGCAGCCGCGCAAACCGACGGCGATTTGGCCACAGCGCGCCGCGAATATTTGAAAGCCCTAAGCCTGATGCCCGGTATTGCTGCCTGGTGGGTAGCCGCCGGCAGCGCAGCGCTGGGCATGCAAGACACCACGGCGGCCGCACAAGATTTTGAAAAAGCCATCGCACTGGATCCGCTTGCGGCAGCCCCGCATGTGGGCTGCATGCAGGCAATGCTGGCCGACGGGGACATGGCCGCTGCGGAACGCCACGCGCTTACAGCAATTAAAATCGCTCCATCAAACACCGAAGCACTACTCGCGCTTGGCGGCCTTTTTGCCGCGCGTGGCGCACACAATAACGCGCTGCAGGTTCTCGACCAGGCCCTGAGCTTCAACCCGCAATCTGCGCCAATCCAGATTGCCAAGGCACGCGTACTTGCCCAGGCCGGGCGCCCACTCCCGGCGCTGGAGTTATTGACGCCACATCTTGGCGATGCATGCAATGATGCTGGCGTATGGGCTTTTGCTGGCGAGCTATACGCCGGGCAGGAACTATTCCCGGAGAGCATCGCTGCCTACGAACACACGACAGAAATTATGCCGCTGGACTTCACCCATCAGCTCCGGCTGGGCCAGCTGTGCCGCATCGGTGGCCAACCGGACAAGGCCATAACAAACCTGGAAAGAGCACAAACACTGGCCGCCGCCAGCTCCGAGCAGGCAGCCGTCCTCACCGAGGCAGGGCTCGTGTTTGAAGCGCGCCGCCAGTACGACCGCGCCTTTAAATCATTTTCGCAGGCAATTGAATGTGCCCCGCAGCAACCCGACAACTATTTCCGCGCCGGGCTGGCACTAAAAGGACTGAAGGACTACGCCGAGGCGCTCACGATGTTTCAAAAGGCGGTGACACTGGACCCCAAACACCGCGAAGCACACCGCCAGCTCGCAACAGTTTCGGCACTCGGCTTGATGAGCACCGTGCCCGCCTGACGGCATTCGAGTTACTTTGTAACGCTGGTGTCTTGCAGCAGGAAGCGCACACCGCGCGGTTGCGGCGGCCGGTTGGTGCCGGTGTAAACGGCGGTGTAAGCAGCTATCTGAGCCGTATCCAGTTCCATCGGTGTTGTGAGCAGGATCCAGCGCACGCCCTCGCTGCACGGCGGCGTAGTGAGCGAACCCGGATACCGATAAGCACGCCGGTCAGCAGGCAGTAATTGCGCCAGATCCACCGGCGCAGGAAGATCGTGCGCAACATCGACGTCAGTCGGCACACTGGTCAGCACCGGTGCCAGTCCGGCGCTCGCCGCGCCCGGTTGCAGCAGCACGCCCACCACCGCCAGTCCGCCGCCCGCATTCTTATGCACCAGGTGCAGCTCCATTGCAAAGCTGGCACCCGCAATTGTGTGCTCGCTGGGTGCATGAAAGTGAAATTGCAGCAGCTCGTGCAAGATGCCATCCACCACTATCGTGTTTCCGTTTCCAGCAGCAAAATTTACCTGGATCGTGTGCCCGTTGTTAATGATCTTGCCCGGTGTGGCTGCATACTTAAATATTATGTCCGTGAGGCCCATCTTTAGCGGGTTGACCACATCAATGGGTGACTGCTCAATGCCGCTGTCACACAGCTTGTAGTCCGGCGACAGGCTTCCCCAACGCGTTGGGCCGCCTTCGCCGACGTAAGCCCAAGGCACGGCCGAGCCGTGTCCCGCTATTGCCGGTGCCGCTGCTGCGGCAGTTGTTGGCACAGGCGCTGCAGCCTGCGCCGGAACCACAGTCGGTGCCGGAGCAGCAGTGGTGGGCGGCGCCTTCACCACAGGCGCAACCGGAACCAAAGGCTTGGCTGCAGTCGGAATTGCAGCAGCCACCGCCGGTACTCCGGGGATCATCATGCGCTGCCCGACCCGAATATTCGTGCCGGTAAAACCATTTGCGGCCTGGAGCGCAGCCACACTAATTCCAGCGCGGGTCGCAATCTTGAAGAGGGTATCACCCTTCTGCACCCTGTAAGCCGTGGCCTTTGACCCGCCGGCTGCCGGCACAGCTGCGGGGCTGGTGGCATTAGCAATTACACCGGCGCGATTAGGCACTTTGAGCAATTGCCCGGGCTGCAGTACTGTGGACACCAGCCGGTTGAGCGCAACAAGCTGGGGCACTGTAGTGCCAAATTTTCGAGCGATCGCGGTTAGACCATCCCCCACCTGCACAACATACACCGTCTCACCCTCAGCTGTGGCAGCAGAAGGCGTCACCACTGACCAGATCCCGGCTGCCCAGATGCAAGCCAGCGCTAGCAATGTATATAATCGTCTCATCCCGCGAAGCTCCGCGAAGTTAATAGTTGCCGCTGCACTACTCACTCTTAATGAGTATTCACCGGCGCTGATCAAACGAGAACTGGCCTACTCCTCAAGGCCCACCACCTGCTTCCATGCCCCGCGAATACCGTCCTCGTTCACGCCATAATAAATGCGCAAACCGTGCGGCGTGCGCTGGCACAAATCGTAGCGCGCACTTTCGCCCTTGGTCGTCTTCTTCACGAGCCCCAGCTCTCCGTGCCAGACCACCTGCGCGCGCTCCAATTGCGGATCACTCTCGCAGGATGTGACCGCGTAGTGCCACAAGCGCCGCGCAGAGCTGCGCGTAACATTCTTAACTACGTTGCCGTTGCGCAGATCACGCATCACGTGGTACTTGATGCCATCCCGCTCCTCAGTTTCAAGTACCTCAACGCCAGTGCCGGGTGCCTTCACCGGCTCCGGGTTGCCCGCAACCGCCGGCGCACCGAGCGGGTCCGCGGACAAAACGGGCGAAGGTGCGGTCAATGCAACCGGAGCCGCAACGGCTTCACGCTGGCGCAATACCAGCTGCACAATTTCGTCCCGCACCGCCAACGAGGTCTCAGCCTCATCCCGCACATAGATGAGGTTCTCATCGATTGCATATGGCGGATCACCGGCGCGCGGCACAGCAATTCGGACCACCTGCTTGCCCTGTGAGAGCAGCGTATCCAGCGTGCACTCCAGCTTGGGCGTAATTCGCCGGCCGATATCGCGCTGCATCGCCTCGATCACTTTTTCCGGCTGCTGTATGCCAATCGGCTTCTCGCGCGGGTCGCGGCTCACCCCCAGATAAATCACACCGCCGTTGGTGTTGGCAAGCGCCCCGACATCGCAAATTACCGCGTTCCAAAATCCACCGCGCTCGGAAATTTTGTCGTGAAACTCCTGCACGATGCTCGAGCCTTCTGTGCGTGCGCCCTGCAAAAAGTCCACGCCGGGCCCGACACCCTGGTACGGCCGC
>CANNEJ010000132.1 GCA_947503585.1 Anaerolineales bacterium
TCCTCAGGGGTGAGGCCGGCTTCGCTTAGCTGCTGTTTCACTAGTTCGGGGTTTGCGTGGGCTCGGTCGATTTTATTCAGCGCAACTATGATTGGCACTTGGGCGCTTTTGGCATGCGCGATTGCTTCGCGCGTTTGCGGCATTACGCCATCATCGGCGGCCACGACCAGCACCACAATGTCTGTTGTCTGGGCGCCGCGCGCGCGCATGGCGGTGAAGGCGGCGTGGCCGGGCGTATCCAGAAAAGTAATCTTCTTGTTGTTGTGAATTGTCTGGTATGCGCCAATGTGCTGGGTGATGCCGCCGGCTTCACCACTGGCAACATTTGCTTTGCGGATCGCATCAAGCAGCGAAGTCTTGCCATGGTCCACATGCCCTAGAATTGCCACCACTGGCGGCCGGATAATTAGTTTTTCGTCTGATTCTTCGCGGTTGAAATTCCGCCATTCCGGTTGTGGCCCCAGAACTTCGGCGGGTTCCGGTTCTGGTTCGGGCAAGCGCAGCTCGCAGCCCAGCTCCGAGCCAATGATTTGCGCAGTTTCGTGGTCTATGGCTTGATTAATATTTGCCAGCACACCATTGGTCATCAAAAGTTTAATGATTTCAATTGGAGTTGTGCCGAGTAGTCCGGCAAGATCGCGGACGGTGAGATCGGGGGAGACTTCAATTACTCGGGGCGCGTGTTTTTCCGATGTTTGGTCTGCCATCACTTGTTCTCCCGCTTGTTTAGCTAATTGCCGGTGCCCCAGGCACCAGCTTTTTCATATGCGTTTCCATCCGCTGAACATCTTCGGCGGTAATTTCGCATTGCAACGCCCGCGCCAGTAAGTTGCGCTGCAGTGCAGTGCGCCAGCAATCAATCTCAGCGCACAGGTAAGCCCCGCGCCCCGCCTTCTTTCCGCCCGGATCAAACTCAATTCCGGCTGCGGTGCGCACAAAACGGTGGAGCGCGCGCTTCCCTTCGGTTTTGCGGCACGTGACGCAGGTACGCACCGGTGTGCGGCGCAGCTTCAGTGGTTGCGGGCTCACAGCTTAGTCTTGCCCAACGCGCAGCAAATTGTCTGTTACTCTAATCGGGCATCCTCTTCGTTCAGGCCGGCTGCGCGGCCGGAAATGAATGTGTTAGCATCTTCGTCGTAAATTATGGTGCGACCGCGGCGGGCGCCCTTGTCTTTTTTCTTTTTCTTTGCTCCGGCTTTGGCCAGCATGCCTTTGCCATCGCCATCGTCATCAGGGTCCTCGTCTTTGTCGACGACTCGTTCGGTTTCCTCTTTCGCAGGGGTGACGGCTGCCGTTGGGAGTGCCGCAGCCGACACTTCAGCGCCACCGGTGGCAAGCGCAGCTTCCGGGGCAACTGTGACTTCGGGCTCGGCGTCCGCCAGCGGTATTTCGAGGTCAGGTTCTGTGGCAATAACGGGCACTGCCTGCGCGGTAGACAACAACAGGTCGTGCAGATCCGAAATTACCTTCGGTCCCACGCCGTCCAGTTTCAGGATTGCATCTTCATCTAGCGCGAGAGTCTCAAGCACCGTGCCTGCACTTGCGAAACCGGCGGCCAGCAATGTGGCACGGAGCACTTCGTCTAATTCCGTGACTTCTTCGAGGGTTAGGGCGTACGCGGCGACGGGCAGCGTGGCGCGCACGGCCGCAATGCGAGCTTCCCGTTCTGCGCGATCCGCTTTTTGCATGCTGAGGCGCAGGCGCTCGGTTGCGTCCACAACTTTGTTAAGAAAGGCGTACTCTTCGGGCATGATCGGCCGCCGTTCTTCCATCTTTGCGATCGTTGCGGTTGCGTGTTTCAGTTCGCTTTCAAGAATTTGCTGCAGGTGCGCATACGCGGGTTCTTCCGCAATGCGCTTGAGGGACTCGCGCGTGCATTCTGACAAACTCTTGATGTCGATTTTCCAGTGGGTGAGCTTTGCGGCCAGGCGTGCATTCTGGCCATCGCGGCCGATTGCGAGTGACAGCTGGTCATCCGGCACAACGACGGTTGCGTTGCGCATTTCCAGCCCGCCATCCTCAAGATAGACCGCACCGACCCGCGCCGGGCTGAGTGCCTTGCTAATGAACACCGATGGATCTGCACTCCACTCAATCACGTCGATCTTTTCGTCGTGCAGCTCTTTCACAATGGACTGAATGCGCATGCCGCGCATTCCAACGCAGGCGCCGACCGGGTCAATGCCGGGCGTACCGGCAGCTACTGCAATTTTGCTGCGATGGCCGGGCTCACGCGAGATGTCTTTAATCTCGACGGTGCCGTTGAATATTTCAGGAACTTCAAGCTCAAGCAGGCGCCGCAGCATATCTTTGTGCGCACGCGATACGGTTATTTGCGGCCCACGGCCTTCCTTGCGCACGCCAATGCACAGAACGCGCAATTTGTCGCCCTGGCGGTAGCGCTCGCCCAGCATCTGCTCTTTACGCGGCATGGCGGCTTCGGCCCGGCCGAGCTGCAGAATTACCGTGCCGCCGCTTACGGATTGCACAGTGCCATGGATGATTTCGCCCTCGCGTTTGGCGTATTCCTCATACTGCGAATCGCGCTCGGCTTCCTTGAGCTTTTGCAGCACAAGCTGCTTTGCAGCTTGCGCTGCAATGCGTCCAAAGTTGGGTGGTGTTGAGTCAATTTTTACAAGGTCGCCAAGCTGGGCGAGCGGGTCAAACTGGCGCGCAACTTCCAGCGTGGCTTCCGTGCGGTTGTCCTGCACTTCATCCACCACTTCTTTTTCTGCGTAGATCAAGACTTTGCCGCTGTTGACGTCAATTGTGGCGGTGACCTCTTGAGCGGTGGATGCGTTTAACGCCTTGCGATAGGCTTGCACGAGTGCCGCCTCAAGCGCCTCAAGAATCACGCTGCGCTCAAGTTTGCTTCGTTCGCCGATCTCTGTAAACGCCAGCGCGAACTCGGATTTCATATGTATGCCTCGCTTAGATCAATTGGATTGCGTTTGTGCAGTCCGCCATAAAACAGAAAAGTGGGCGGCGCCCACTTCCCAAGTCCACCCGCTCCAGCCAACAGCGAAAGTATAGCACCGGGCGTTAAGCCCGGCAAGTCAGGGGACTGCGAGCGCCGCGCGGTATTCCGCCGCGTTTGGGACGCCATACTTTCGCCATAGCTCTTTTCCGCTGGCGTCAAAATAGACAAACTGCGGGGTGCCGCGCAAGCCGTATTGTTGGGCAATGGCGTAGCCGGCAGGCTCTATTACGTTTACCGAGAGGAATGTTACGCGGCCCTGGAGGCCGTTGCGCAGCCCGTCAACGACGGGCTTGGCCATCAGGCACCCGAGTCAGAAGGGTGATTGAAATTCTATCAGGATTGGTTTACCAGAGTTAAACGCCGCTTCTAGCGCGATGGCAGCGGGAATCTCGGTTGGCGCCGGCCTCATGATCCACCAGCCGGCGGCCAGCGTACAGCCAAGCGCAGCGGTAGCGAGCCAGTGGGCGGGAGCGATTTTCGTAAAGCCGCGTGCCCCCAGCAGCACGAGCATAATGATCGCGGCTATAAAGGGGTAGGAATAGAAGTTGATTGAATTCACTGGGATGCGTTGCTAAAGAAATGCACAAATGTCTCGATGCCGCGCCAGTATGTGGGAATGTGCTGTTTTTCATTGGGGCCGTGAATGCCGTCATCATGCAGCGCAAATCCGAGCATCACAGTATCAATGTTTAGATGGGTGCGCATCAAGCCCACAATTGGCACGGAGCCGCCTTCACGCACCATGACGGGCGCTGTGCCGAAAACGGTTTGCATTGCCCGGGCTGCAGCCTGCATGCCGGGTGAGGTGCGGTCTACCACCGCCGGATGAGCGCCGGCCAGCGTCTTCAGTGTCCAGCGCACAGAGGGGGGCGCGTGCTGCTGCAGGTAGGCACGCAGCTGAAGTTCGACTTTGGCGGGGTCCTGATTAGGTACGAGGCGCGTGGAAATTTTCGCCATGGCCTTCGCCGGCAGCACAGTCTTGCTGCCTTCGCCGGTGAAGCCGGAGAGCATGCCATTCACGTCGAGGGTTGGGCGGGCGCCGATGCGCTCGGCGCTGGTAAATCCGCGTTCGCCGAAAAGTTGCGGCGGGTTGCCGGCTGCTGCCAGCACATCGGCATCCGTGTAAGGGGTTGCGGCCAGCGCCTTGCGCTCGTCCGGGTCAAGCGTGACCACATCGTCATAAAAGCCGGGCAGCAGAATACGCCCGTTGGTGTCGTGCATGCCGCCGATCAGGTGGGCGAGCACATTGGCGGGATTGTGCACCACGCCGCCAAACATTCCGGAATGCAGGTCGGTTTGCGGGCCCTGGACCAATAGCTCAAAGTATGCAAGGCCGCGCAGGCCGTAGACGATGGATGGAACATCGGGTTTGAGGATGCCGCTATCTGCGCTGACCATATAGTCGCACTGCAGCAGGCTGGCGTGCGCGGGAATGAACTTGCCGAGACTGGGCGATCCGATTTCTTCTTCGCCCTCGATCAGGAACTTTACGTTTATAGTGAGGCTGTCGGCCGCCAGTAATGCACCCACGGAACGGATGAGTGCGAGGACCTGCGCTTTCATATCCGATGCACCGCGCGCATAAAGGTTATCCCCGCGCCGGGTGGGCGTGAAGGGTTCCGTGTTCCACTCGGCTAGCGGGTCGGCGGGCTGCACGTCGTAGTGGCCGTAGAGCAATATGGTTGGCTTGCCCGGCGCGTGCAGCCAATCGGCATACACTACCGGATGGCGGTCTGTCTCAAAGAGCTGCGCGTGCTCCAGCCCTATTCCACTTAGCTTGTTTGCCACCCATTGCGCAGCGCGCCGGGTGTCCGGGTTGCGTTCGCTGAGGGTGGAAATACTCGGGATTGCGCTGAATTCGATCAGGTCCGCGAGTGCTGCTGACTGCTGATCGGTGACGGACGCAAGGGCAGAGCTAAATTTGTTCAATGGGTTTTATCCGTCCGGTGGGTAGTTGAAATCACTAGGTGGAAGACAAAGAGCCTACGAACGTTGCGAAACCTTTATTTCAAAGAGTAAACTGGATTGCAGGAATTTGGCCAACGTTAAAGAATAATACAATTATCCAGTTATGCGGTGTAGCAGAGATGATAGTTTATTTGTTGGCTGCGACAATGGATTGTATAACCCTGCCTGTTCGGATTGGAATGGTTGTGGAAGTATACCGACCGGGTGCGCAGCGAGAATAGTTTTTAGCGGGATTTAGAATGGCGAACATGAAATCAGGCGACGGCAACGCCAGTCCGGGT
>CANNEJ010000133.1 GCA_947503585.1 Anaerolineales bacterium
GAGTACGCTGTCTGATGCGCGCAAGTTAGCGCAGCAGATGGTGGCGATTGGGCGCGAGGTTGGGCGGCGCACGGTGGCGCTGCTGGCGGACATGAACCAGCCGCTGGGCTTCGCAGTTGGCAATGCACTGGAGGCGCAGGAGGCAGTGATGACCCTGCGCGGATCCGGCCCGCCCGATTTTGTGGAGCACTGCCTCACGCTGGCAGCCCACATGCTGGTGCTGGCGGGAAAAGTCACCGAGCTGGCAGCCGGGCGGGCGTTAGCGGAGCAGGCGTTGCGTGACGGGTCTGCCTTGGCTAAGTTTCGCGAGCTGGTGGTGGCACAGGGCGGCGATGGCGCGATGGTGGATGACCCCGCGCGCCTGCCGCAGGCTGCGCTTGTGGAAACAGTGCGCACGCCAACAGCTGGCTGGCTGGCACGGCTGGACGCGCGTGCAGTGGGCGAGGCAGCTGTGCTGCTGGGTGCGGGGCGCGCCAAGAAGGGCGATCCAATTGACCCGGCCGTGGGGTTGGTGGTGCATTGCAAAGTTGGCGATGAACTGGCGGCTGGGGCTGCACTGTTTACCGTGCACGCCAGCAGCAGCGCAGCACTCGCAGCCGCGCGCGCGCACGCGTTGCAGGGCGTGGCAGTAGTTGCCGGCGAGCGGGTGGCTGCGCTGCCCTTGTTCTACGGTGTGGTGGAGTAGGCGCCGCGGATAGGGTGCGTGCAGCGCGCAGCCAGCAGCATTGCGGCATACGCGCGCGCGGCGAACTTTCCCGGTGCTGTGCCGGCGTTGGCTTCAGCAAAGCGCTGCGTGAAGCCGGCGTCAGGCGCACTTGTTTCCGGCTGTTCGGTGGAAAGCAGCTGCAGCCCGCCGCGGGCATAGACCGGTGCGGCGGCGGCCGTGGTTGTGGGCAGCCAATGCCCGATGACAGCCACAACCTGCGGATCCAACAGAACTTTTTCTGCCTGCTCAACCGCTCTTATCGGATCGCCGCTATCATCTAGTGCGAGCAGCTCGACCGCACAACCACCGCTGATGCCGGCAGCATTTAGCTCGCGGACTGCCATCCGCGCAGCTGCAATGGCTTCGTAGGCGATCTGCCGGTGGTCGCCTTCAAATGGCGCGACCAAGGCGACCTTGATCACCGGCAGCGTTCCGGGCAGGCAGCCTGCAAGGCTGGCAGCCGCCCACAGGCCGACGCACAACCGCAGCGCATGCCGAAGCGGACTACGGGCAGGCGTAGGCAAGATGTTCCTCATATGTAACTGAAAAATTGTGACGACCGTTCTTCTCGCACGTTGCGCGAAAGTACAACGCGTTGCTGGTGGCCGGATTGGTTACGGCTTGCATTGAAAGCAGACCCGGGTTTGCAATCGGGCCGGGCGGCAGGCCCGTAATGACGTAAGTGTTGTAGGGGTGGTCGACGGTGCGCGGATCGAGCGTGAGCTTGGGCCACCAGTCCGCCGGGCTAGAGAGTGCGTACTGCGTGGTTGGGTCGGCCATCAACGGCATTCCCTGCGCAAGGCGGTTTAGGAATACGCGTGCAATCAGCGGCCGTTCTTCATCGAGCATGGCTTCGCGTTGGATTATGGAGGCGAGGGCTACTAGTTCTGGCAGATTGAACCCGCGGGCGCTGGCGTCAGCGCGCAGTGTGCCCATCACCTCATCATCGAAGCGCCGCAGGATGGCATCTAGTACTGTGTTGGTGTTGGTGCCGGGCAGAAAAACATAGTCCGCTGGAAAGAGATACCCCTCAAGGCTGGAGTTTGGCGGCACCATGTTGCGAAAGAGATAATTTCCGGGCAGCGGCTCGCGGCCTTCAATCATGGCTAAGAGCGCGCTGGTGTCGATTTGCAAATGGGGCTGGGCTGCCAGGGACGCCACTACCTGCCCGGCGCGCCAGCCGGCCCAGATGCGCACACGGACTTCGCTGGGCATGGCGTTCACCAGCGCCGCCGCAATTTCGGCGGGTGGCATGCTGTGGGTAAACTTGAAATAACCCGCTTGCATCTGCGAGTCGTAGCCCTTGTAGATCATGAAGCGCAGCAGCTGTTGCGCGTCCGGCGCCAAGCCAAGTGCAGCAATGCGCTGTGCAACCGCAGCGGGCAGTTCGCCCGGTTCAATCGTCAGCGAAAGCGGCTCGGTGTCGAGGCTTGTGGCAGTAAAGAGTTGGCCGGCGTCGGGTGCCAGCGCGGCGCGCAGCCACAGCGCTTGCACCAAACCCACACGCGGGCCAGGCGCGCCAAGTTGTGCGACGGATGCCAGAAAGCTGGCAGTTGCCATGTAAACGAATATCGCAGCTGCGCACAGCAGCAGCGCGAAAACCAGTAGCCCCGCCCCAGACCGCCTACGGCGCGATTGGGTGCGGGTTGTGAGGTTGGGCATCCAAATAGTCTTGCAGGATGATGGCCGCTGCTATGGCGTCCAGCGCGGGGCGGGCGGTGCGTTTTTGCCCGGTGAGTTCGGCGGCGCGCCGGGTGGTGTTGCTCTCATCCCAATAGGTGACCGGGATGGCGGTGTGCTCGGCGAGCGCTGCGCCAAAGCGCTGCACGCGGCGCGCCGCCGGTCCGTTATTGCCTTCGCCATCTTTTGGCAGGCCGATCACAATGCAGCCAGCCGCATGCTCGGCAGCCAGCTGCGCCACGCGAGCGGCATCTGCTGCGCGGGCCACATGCGCCAGCGCCTGCAGGGGGCGCGCCACGCGGCCGCCGGCATCGCTTATGGCGAGGCCAATGCGCACCTGCCCATGATCAACCGCCAGCACGCGCATCGCTTTCAGTGCCAATGAGAACGCGCGTGCGCCACGCCAGCCACGGGGTGCGCTTGAGCCACGCCGGCCACACCACAAGCGTCGGGCGCTCCACAATCGGGAAAAGTTTGTAGATGAGTTCCGGCGCCTGTGCAACGGGCTGCCAGCGCACACTTTGCTGCACAAGGCGCGCATCTATCTGCGGGCCGGCTGTGCCGCGGGCGGTGAGGGTGAAAGCTGCGCGGCCTTCTGCAAGCGCCAGCACCTCAGTGCTGCGCGAGTAGCTGACTGAATCGGGCAGCAGCACCAGGTCCGCACCGACGCGCTGCTCAAGTTCCTGCAGGCCCACCGCGTGCAGCTGCTGTTCGTCCACCACGGTTACAGACACCGCAGCGCGCATCATGAGCGAGAGCATCTCGGCCGGTTCACCGGCTGCATTGCTGAATGTGGTTTCAAACACGCGCGTAATGCGCGCGGACTTTTGCGGTGCAAACTGGCTGGCGGGCAGCGCGGCAGCCAGCTGCGCGTAACCGTTGTCGATCAACTCCGCCTCCACAAGTTTCTGCAGGCGGCTTAGATCGGCAGGCGCAACTGCAGGCAACTGCTTCACTTCTCCACCGGCAAGCGCTGCCTGATTGGTCACAACGATTAGGTCGGCGAGGTAGCCCTCCATGTTATTTATCAGGTTGGCAGCCACATTGCCCACCGGGCCGGGGCGCACGGCGCGCACAGTGCCCTGGGCAGTTGCTCCGATGCGGCCCGGCAATGCCACGTCCTGTTGCAGCACAAACTTGATCGCCGTGCCATCGGTGGTGCGCGCAACCGAGCCGGCTGGCACGCGCACTTCTTGTGCGGTGCGATTTGTGAGCAGCACATTGCCAGTGGAAAATTCTTCGGCCTTCGTAAATGTTGCAGTCGTCAATGTTTCGGAGGATGCGCTCACCTCTACGGTGCGCGTGGTTGCCGGGATTGTGCGCCCGTTGGAAGCATCCAGTCCGGGCACTGCTTCAAGCTCGATGCTCGCAGTGAGCTGCTGGGTTGCCGGCTGCAGCCGCAGCTCGGCAGTGGGCAGCGCAACCAGCAGCATTGCACCGACTGCAGCCAGCGCGCCCGCAGCCAGCAGCAGGCTTGCGGGAAGGCGCAATAAAGTTTGCCAGCGCGGCGCCGGCGGCCGCATGCCGAGGTAGTCGCGCGCCGCAGCAATATCGGTCGGGATGCGCCCGTCTGGGTCGCGCATGCCGCGCGGCGCGAGACGTGAGCCCCAATTAAATAGATGGCTGTCTTCCACCGAGTTGAAGGTGGGAATGCGCATGTCAGCCGCATGGTCGGCAACGCTGTCCGGCGCGTTTACAAAGCCGAGGTGCGCGCCCAGTTGTGAGGTGTGCCGGTGAACCAGCGTTAGCTCAACGCGGCGCTGCAAAGGCGGCGCTTGGCCCCAGCCAACCCTGGGCCAAACCACAAGCACCCGGTCTACCCGCGCCCAGCCGAGCTTGTCGCGCGCCGAATGGTAATCGTCAAAAAGCTCGAGATGAATAATTTGTTCGCGCACAGCGCACCTGTGGTGCTGTCAGAATTTTAGTGCAGTGTGACGGTGTTGGCACTAGGCCGGCGGCGGCACGGTGCGGGAGACGTGCGCACTGCTGCAAGCGGACGTTTTAGCCCGCAAGGAAATCGCGCACAAGGCTGGCGGCGCTTGCGAGTGCGGCATCCAATTGCGTGGCATCTTTGCCGCCTGCTTGCGCAAGCGTGGGTTTTCCACCGCCGCGGCCGCCAACGACCGCGGCAACAGTGTTGATCATTTTGCCGGCATTCAACCCGCGGTCAACAAGATCCTGCGTGACTGCCACAACCAAACCGGGCGCTCCGTCCACCACGCTGCCAAACACCGCAACTCCGCTGGGGTGCGCAGCGCGGAACCATTCGCCGGCGTCGCGCAAGTAATGCAAATCATCAACTTGCAGGCGTTCTGCCAGGAATGCAACGCCCGCAATTGTTTGAGTGCGGGCGCGGGCTGTCTCGAGCTGCGTGAACAGCGCGCTGCGTTTGAGCTCGTCGCGTTCGCGTTGCATCAGGCTATGGCTGGCCAGCAGCTCGCCTACTTTTTGGGCAGCTCCGGCGGCTGGCACCTGCAGCTGCCCGGCAATCTGTTCCACCAGCGCTGCCTGGCGCTGCAAGTAATCGATGGCAGCCGGTCCGGCGATTGCTTCAATGCGGCGGACACCCGCAGCGATGGCGCCTTCGCTCAAAATTACAAATGCGCCAAGTTGGCCGGTGTTCTTAACGTGCGTGCCCCCGCACAGCTCCAGCGAGACGGGTGCCGCTGCGCTGCCGATGCGCACCGTGCGCACAATCTCACCGTATTTTTCACCGAACAGCGCCATGGCACCACTGGCAATTGCGCTGGCGCGCGCCTCATGGGAAATGCTGACGGGCATGTTTTCCGCAATCGTGCGCTGCACTGCGCCCGCAATCTCCGCGCGTTCTGCGGCGCT
>CANNEJ010000134.1 GCA_947503585.1 Anaerolineales bacterium
CTGCCCCGCGCGCAGTGCCAGTTGGCGCTGGCTGCGCGCCGCCAGCAATTCGCGCCGGCGTGCGCCAAACTCGTGCTCCAATTGCGCCACAAACTGCAGCGCTTCGGCGCTCAGTACATGCGCAAACTCCGGTGCAATCGGCACTTGCAACTGCAAACTACCAGCGGAAACTTTTGACATTTAGGGAGCCCTCTTGATGGCAGGGGTAAAATTGCGCTATGCGTTTGCGCTCCGAAAGTATAGCTGAGGCAAGGCCAAGATGACCCCAAACGCAGCGCTTGGCGCCCATCTGCAGCCCTTTGCGGGCATCACCACATTTATGCGCCAGACTGCCACGCGCGAACTGGCCGGAGCGGATGTGTGCGTGATGGGCGTGCCGATCGACAGCGGCGTCAGCCACCGCCCCGGCTGCCGCTTCGGGCCGCGCAAAATTCGCGAGCTCTCACTGTTGCTGTGGGGTTACAACAATGTGCTGGGCGTAGCGCCGCTGGACCATTTGCGCCTTGTGGACTATGGGGATGTGAACGCACCACCGGTGGACTTGCGTGCGGCGCATACTGCCATCGAAGCGGAAGCTGCTGCCGTGTTGCAAGCCGGCTGCACGTTGCTGGCGCTCGGCGGCGACCATTCCATCTCCCTGCCGTTGCTGCGCGCGCATGCCCGCCACCACGGCGCACTCGCCGTCGTTCACTTTGATGCACACCCGGACTGCTGGGAGTCAGAATTTGCCGGCCATCCATACAGTCATGGCACTCCGTTCCGGCACGCGCTGCAAGAGGGGCTGATCGATCCGGCAGCGTACGTGCAAATCGGCATCCGCGGCTCCACCAGCAGTGCCAGTGACTACGCTGACGCGCGCGCACTCGGTGCGCGCATTATCACGGCCGATGAAGCACATGCGCGCGGTGTACAAGCCGTGTTGGATGAGGTGCAAGCGCAAATGGGGCGCCGCAAAGTGTATGTGTCGCTGGATATTGACTCCGCCGACCCTGCTTATGCGCCCGGCACGGGCACGCCGGAAGTGGGCGGATTCTCCAGCCGCGAGCTGCTGCAGTATGTGCGCGGCTTGCGCAACTTACAGCTTGTAGGTTTTGATATTGTGGAGGTGAGCCCGCCATATGACCACGGCGACATCACCGCAGTCCTCGCCGCCAATCTGGCATTTGAGTTTTTGTCACTGCTCGCACTTCAGTACAAAAAAAGTTAGCGGCGGTGCGCAGTGCACTGTTGCAGTCGGCGAACCACCGCGTCTCAGGGTTGCACGAGATAAAGCTCTGTCTGCGGCGTGCTGATCAGCTCCGCGCCGTCGTCAGTCACAAGCGCGTTCTCCTCCAGATAAACCCACCCGTAGCCCGGCACCTGCGCCCCCAGCTCAATCGCAAAGACGTTGCCGGCCTCCACCGGCACATACGGCGATTTGCCGTAACGCTCCCAGCGCGGTCCCAACGTGGCGCCGCCATCATGTGCCACGCGCCCCACATTGTGGCCGTATGCATGCATGTACTCCGGCAAGCCATGCCGCGTCAGATACTCGCGCGCCACAGAGTCAACTTCCCAGCCGGTTATGCCGGGTTTCAGCGCCATCAATCCCACCATCAACGCGCCGCGCACAATCTTCCATACCTGCAGCACCGCAGGCGGTGGCGCAATCTCGCCAGGCGCCAGCACATACCACATTCGCTGCAAGTCCGCGCAGAAGCCGTTCTGCTTGACGCCAAAATCAACGTGCACCAAATGCCCGGGCTGTACGCTCAGCTGGCTCGGCGCGCCATGTCCGATCACCGAGTCTGGCCCGGTGTTCACAATCGGGCAGCCCGCCCAATCCCATGCTGTGGTTAATCCGTCCTGCTGCAGCCGTTGATGCAAATAATCCGCCAGTTGCTGCTCCGTTACGCCCAGCGCAATGCGTTTGCCAAAATCATGCAGCAGGCGCTCAGTGGTGGCCACAGCCTGGCGGATCAGCTGCAGCTCGCTTGCAGACTTCTGTCCGCGCAGGCTGCTAACCAAACTCTCCGCAGATACGAGTTGCGCCGGCTGCAGGCCGGCTTCACTGGCAATTGCCTCGAGGGTCATGCGCATGCCACTCGTCAGTCCATCGGCAGCGGGGTCGCTCTCGGAAAAGTTAATGGCAAGCCGGCGTGCGCCGCTGCGGCGCAGCAGGTCCGCCAACATTGGCCGAACGGATTGGTCGTAGCCGCTGACGGTGGTAAAGGTGTTCAGGCGCTCCACATTGTTGGCGTCATGCCGGCCAACCAGCGCATGGCTGGTGCCATCGCGCTGCACCAAAAATGCTGAATGCCACGTTAGCTCATGCGGGTAAATTAACTCCAGCGCCGGGTCTTTGCTCAGGCTGGTCTCGCGCACAAACACGAGCCACGCATCAAGATCAAGTCGCTCCAGCAGCTGCACGGCCTGCAGCAGTTTCTCGCGCGCAATCAGCACGGCCGGGTCAGAGACTGCGCTACTGTTCATTGGCTAATATTATTTTGGCGCCACGCACGCGTACGCTCGGCTGAAATACTGCCCTAGTTTTCGCGTGCGGCCAGCCAGCGCTCGGCATCCAGCGCTGCCATGCAGCCGGTGCCGGCTGCCGTCACCGCCTGCCGGTAAACCTTGTCCGCCACGTCCCCGCATGCAAAAACACCCGCCACGTTGGTGCGCGTTGAACCGGGCTGCACTTTCAAATATCCAAGCTCGTCCATATCCAACACGCCGTGCAAAAGGTGGCTGTTGGGTGTGTGCCCGATTGCGATAAATACACCACCCACTGCCAGGTCACGCTGCGCACCAGTGCGCACATCCTGCAAACGCACAGCTGAAACGCCGGTTTCCACCGCACCAATAATTTCCTGCACAGCCACGTTCCACACCAGGTCAATCTTGGGATTCTTTACGGCACGGTCGACCATGAACTTGCTGGCACGCAGCTCGCCGCGGCGATGCAGCACGTGCACGCGCGTTGCAAAATTCGTGAGAAACAACGCCTCTTCCACGGCTGTGTCGCCGCCGCCCACCACCGCCACTTCCTTGCCACGAAAGAAAAAGCCATCGCAGGTGGCACACGCCGAAACACCGTGGCCGCGCAGGCGCGTCTCTGAGTCCAGCCCAAGCCAGCGCGCGGAAGCCCCAGCCGAAATAATCAGCGCCTCACAGCGCAGCACTTCGCCGTCATCCTCGAGCACCAGCTCAAACGGATGTTTTTCCACATTTACACGCGCCACATTCCCGGTGCGGAATACTGTCCCAAAGCGCTCGGCCTGCTGCCGGAACAATGTCATCAATTCCGGCCCTTGCACGCCGTCCGGAAAGCCGGGATAGTTCTCAACGTCCGTTGTAATCATCAGCTGGCCGCCGGCGTCGATGCCCGCCACCACCACCGGCGCGAGGTTGGCACGCGCCGCATAAATTGCAGCCGTCAGCCCGGCCGGACCGGAGCCCAGGATTACAAGTTTGTGGACGTGATTGTTTGCGGTCATGAAATTTGATCGGCCCTTTCGAATAGATTTGTAACGCCGCCAGAACGGCTGCGGTTAAATTAGATGCGCGCCAGATTTGCAATCTGCCGCAACAAGCTCAACACACCAAAACCCAGCTTCACCGCCTTGGCTGCGGACAGCGGCGGCGCATCAGCCTGCTCCTGTGCGCGCCGCTGGTAGAGGTAGGCACCAAACAAGCCAAGCAATGCTCCCAGCAGCGCACCGACCAATAGCGGGTTCGCCAGCAGCTGGCTACCCTTGTTTCGTCTGCGTGTTCTCATCTCACTCATGGCGGATTTAACTGTATCGCACCTTTAGTCCCGTGCCGGAAAGCCAAGGTCGCGCCCGCCCCAGTAGCGCTGCCATGCGCGCCGTGCGCCATCAAGCGGATGCTGTACGGCGTGCACAACCTCTTGCACGCGCCGGCACCAGGCCACAACCTCGCGCCGGATATTCTCCGTGCCGGCGGCTGCGCGCACGCTCCACGCAGGCACCGTGCGCTGCAGCTCCGCAACCATGCCAACCAGAACCCACAGTGCCATGCACAGCAAAATCAATACGAGCAGAATGGGCAGCAGCACAAACACCAGCAGGGCCGCATTGGCCAGAGTGCCCAGCGCAGTGCGGCTGATTACGCCGGTCACTGCCAGCCCGGTCACAGCCATGCCGGCAGCCAGCCCGCAAGCAGCAGCCACAACAACCGGCCCACGCACCTGCCAGACTAAATCATCCCTCATTGCAGAATGTCTTTCAGGCATGCGCACCATTTCCGGCGAGAGTCTATCATCAATCAAGCCCGCACCGCAGGTATACTGCATTGCATGCCTCTGCAGCGCATTGACATGCATTGCCACACAAATGCGTCCGGCGATTGCAGCATGGAGCCGGCACGGCTGCTGGCGGTGGCCCGCGAACGCGGCCTGCAGCGCCTGTGCATCACTGACCACAATAGTGTGCGCGCGGGCCTGGAGCTGGCGGCGCGCGCGCCCGAGCTGGTAGTGCCCGGCATTGAACTCCTCACAACCAGGGGCGAACTGCTGGCATACTTTGTGACGGCCGAAGTTCCGGCGCGGCTGGAGCCGCTGCGCGCGATTGAACTGCTGCGCGCTCAGGGCGCCGTGATCAGCGTATCGCACCCCTGCGACCACAAACGCGGCGCCCGCTGGAGCGCTGCGCACCTGGCACAAATTTTGCCGCATGTGGACGCATTGGAGACTTTTAATGCGCGCTGCGTAACGCGCGGCATGAACCCGCTGGCAACGCTGGCGGCATTCGACGCGGGCCTGCCGGCTACTGCCGGCTCGGATGCGCATAGCTACGGCGAGGTTGGAATCGCAGGCCTGCTGCTGCCGGATTTTTCGAATGCGCATGAGTTATGCGCTGCGCTGCGGTCGGCACAGATCTTTGGGCGGCGATCAAGCGTGGCCGTCCATCTTTCATCGAGTTGGGCAGCATTGCGCAGCCGCGCCGGTGGTAAACTCTGAAGCACGTCTCCGTAGCTCAGTGGATAGAGCGCTTGCCTCCGGAGCAAGAAGTCGCAGGTTCAAGTCCTGCCGGGGACACTCACCACTATTTGTTACCGGTTCACTTTTATGCCGCAATGTTGGCGCGACATGTGAATGCCCCACTTCCCTAAACCAACTCTACGGCACACGCGTGCGCACGGGCACCAGCGTCAATTTCACAACCGGGTTGGGCGCAAGGCG
>CANNEJ010000135.1 GCA_947503585.1 Anaerolineales bacterium
TCTCACCAGACTCCACTTTATTTATAAATGCTGTCCAGTGGGCCGACGCAGGCACTGCTTTGCGGCCGCCCAGCGGATGGGCCAGTATCGCAGCGGCCATCTCAACGCTAACTGGCTGCCCCAAGCTGGCACCTGCCAGCCCGGCCGCACGCTCCGCCCGGTGAACATTGTCCTCCACGAGCAGCTTCCCAAATACATCCGCCCCCACAACCGCCACAACATTGGTGGTGCCGTCCGGAATCACGGGTTCGTGCTCAGCCGGCGCCTTGAGGGGCCGCATACGCGACCCGTCTGCCTCCACCAACACTGCATCCACGCCGGTACGCACCAGCTCGGCCACTATGTGCGGCGAGACACCAAACGCCTTGCCGGCTGCCGCATCGATGGGACCGGTAACCAGCACATGGGCGTGGCCGCCCAACTGAGCTGTGACCGCAGCTGGCAGTTGCCCCGGGTCTGCGAGGGCAATGTGCTCCGGCGCAAGTGCAGTCTGGTTTGCAAAAATGCGCGTGGTGGTGGTGGTGATCACCAGTTTTCCCGCTTTACTGGGAGCTGGCATGCAGCACGGCTTCCAGTGCCCCGCCGGCAACTGCCAGCGCCTTGTCTGAGATCATGAAGCAGTGCGCCGGGTTGGAGCGCGGATCCACGTCACCGATCTTCTCGCCCGCTGCCACCTGCAGGCCAGACTGCATAAGGCCGCGCAGCACACCGGCAAATGGCGCGGTGACGCCTTGCCCCGCTACTGTACACACCACGGCACCGGGCTCAAGCAGCGCGCCGATCTCACACTGCGCCAGCATTTCACCGTTGCAAGGTGCGCGCAGCACACGCGCACCCGCGTGGCCCGCCACCGCTTCTGGAACGCCGGTATCAGCCAATGCCGCTGCTCCTTGGGTTGTGTACACGCGCCCGAGTGTATGCCCGCGCTGCGTTTCTACAACAGCATGGCAATGCCGGCCCACCACAAAACCGGGGCCGAGGCCAATTACCAGCGGCGCCATGTCCAAGCGCGTATCTATCCCGCGCTTCTTAAGGCGTGCATCAATCAGTACCTGCGCGTTAAGCGCCGGCTGCAGCTCAAAGTGTTCATCAATGAAAACGGGCACGGCGGCGCCAGATTCTTGCGAATCAACATTTGCAGCGGCGGTAGTTGTTTGAGTTGGCTGTGCAATGCCAGCCCACGGCTGCCCGTTGGCAAAGGCTGCGGCGTGCGAGCTAGCGGTCGCAACAAAGCGCAAGCCTTCAACTGTGTGGCTGCCGAAAAAGACAGCTTGGGCTGCGGAAACGGCACGGCGCACGACGCGCGGCTGCGCCAGCTCCAAGATTGCAATGCGAAAACCAGCGCGCTGCAGGCGCCATGCAACTCCGGTTGCGAGATCGCCGCCGCCGCGCAGGACGACCAGCGGGCGCATGCCAGCCGTCACCCCGCTGCGTGCAGCGCCGCCAGCACGCGCGCCGGCGTCAGGGGAAACTCGTCAATCCAAACTCCAACGGCTGCATGCACGGCCGCGGTCACTGCGGGTGCGTACGGCAGATACGGCATCTCCGCCATGCCGCGCGCGCCCCACGGCCCCTGCGGGTCAGCGTACTCAAGGATCACAGACTGGACGCGGTCCGGCACGTCGAGCACGGTGGGAATGAGGTACGTAGAAAGGAGTTTAGTCTTGATTGCGCCGCCATCCGAAATAAAATTTTCAAGTACAGCATAACCATGCGCCTGGACGATGCCGCCTTCAATCTGCCCTTCCACTTGCTGCGGATTGATGGCGCGCCCCACGTCGTCGGCGCACACCACATTGAGCACGTGCACGTGGCCGGTTTCAGTATCCACCTCCACGTCCACAACCTCGGCTACATAACCGTACGAAATATTCGGGTCGCACTGGCCGGTCTGCGGATCCAGCATGGTGGTTGGGCGCGGCACATAGCGAAATGTGGCCAGCGCCGGCCGTTCCTCATCGTGCCACTTTTGCAGCGCAAGCTCGGCAGCGCCGCGGATGGAGTTACCGGACATGAATGTGAGCCGCGACGCCGAGGCGCTGCCGGAGTTTCCGCTGCTGGCGGTGTCCGAAAAATCACCGCTGACTTTTTGCAGCGGCAGGCCCAGTGCACTGGCAGCCATCTGCAGCAGCACTCCATGCGCACCCTGCCCGCATTCGGCGGCGGCGTGGCGCAGCACCGCCCGCTCAATCTGTGCGGTGCCGTGCAGCTCAATCGTGGCCACACACTCTTCGGGTGCGCCGAAAGAGAAGCCGATATTTTTTAGCGCGCAGGCAATGCCACGCCCGCGCTTGAGATGGGCTGCGCCAGCAGCCGGCAGCTGCCCGCCCCAGCCCGCTTGCTGGGCGCACTGGTCAACCACCTGCCGGATTGTGACACCCGCCGGGAACGCGGTGCCAAATGCGCCGATGGCCCCCTCGCTAATTAAATTGCGGCGCCGCAGTTCAACCGGATCCATGCCCAGCTGATGCGCCAGCTTGTTCATTTGGCTTTCAACCAGGAAGGCACCCTGCGGTCCGCCAAATCCGCGGAACGCTCCACTGGGCACATTGTTTGTAAGCACGGCGTAGGCATCAATCGACACATTCGGAATGTCGTACGGCCCGATGCACATGAGCGTGGCGTTGTTGAGCACCTTGGTGGAGGTATAGGTGTAGGCGCCGGCGTCTGCCACCAGCTCGCACTCGGCTGCCAGCACGCGGCCGCTGGCATCTGCGCCAAACTTGGCACGCATAAAATACGGGTGGCGTTTGTGGTGGCCGACAATCGACTCTTCGCGGCTCCAAATAATTTTCACGGCGCGATGCACGCCGCGCTGTGCCAGACGCCACGCTGCGAGTGCCAGCACCACTTGCACCGTCATATCTTCACGGCCGCCAAACGCGCCGCCAATGCTGGCATACCGAATGCGCACTTGATCCACGGGCAGGCCCAGCGCATGCGCTACTTGCGTTTGGTCCTCATGCGTCCACTGCCCCGCCACTTCCACCATCACGCGCCCCGCATCATCAATGTAGGCAAGCCCGGCTTCCGGCGCAAGGTACGCATGCTCCTGCCACGGCGTGTGATAGGTGCTGTTCACCACCGCCGCACACTTTGCCCACGCGCCGGCCACATTGCCCTGCCGCAAACGGTTGTGCTGCAATATGTTGGTGTCGAGTGTGTCGGAAAGCAGCGGCGCGCCCGGCAGCATCGCCAAGCGCGGGTCTGTGACAATCGGCAGATCCTCCCATTCCATTTGCAGCAACTTCGCGGCGGCAGCAGCCTGATGCTCGCTTTCGGCCACCACCAGTGCCACTGTGTCGCCCTCGCAGCGCGCCACATCGCTGCCCGCTTTGGCGGAGCCGGGTCCCACAATCACCGGCTGGTCATACGTGATCAGTCCGTACTCATTCACCGGCACATCAGCAGCGGTGAAGACGGCCACCACTCCGGGCGCAGCCAGCGCGGCTGCAGTATCCAGGCTTAGCAGCCGCGCATGCGGCCGGCCGGCAAATACTGTTTTCATGTGCAGCATGTCCGGCCGCGCCAAATCTCCGGGGTAAAGCGATCGACCGGTAACCTTGTCCAGCGCATCCGCACGCAGTGGCGCAGCGCCAATTGAGCTGGCACCGTTCGTGCCTTGTTTAGCCATGGTCTGGTGCTGTGCCGGCATGCTGCAGCGCATCCAATATTTTGTAGTAGCCGGTGCAGCGGCAAAGGTTCCCGGTAATGGCCTGCTGCGCCTCCCAGCGCGAAGGCTGCGGGCATTCCTCCAAAAGTTTTGCGCCGGCCATCAACAGGCCGGGAGTGCAATAGCCGCACTGCACCGCGCCCTGCTCCACAAAGGCGCGCTGCACAGCGTGCAATGTGCCATCCGCAGCAGCCAGCCCTTCCACCGTCACAATTTCCGCGCCGTGTGCACATGGCGCCGGCACCATGCACGCCATCACGGCAGCGCCATTCAAGAACACGGTGCACGCACCACATTCGCCTTCTGAGCAGCCTTCCTTGGTGCCTGTGAGGCCGGCGTCCTCGCGCAACATGCGCAGCAGCGTTTTCTTGGACGCACCGCTCAGAGTCACTTGCTGCCCGTTGATGCGCGTAACAATCGGCGGCGTGCCACCATTGCCATCCGACCGCCACGCAGCGGTCGGCGCAGGCGCGGGACGGGTGCCGTTCCCGCCCCACAACATCACGGGCTTCTCAGCCGGGAACCAGCCCCGCGTATCACCGGCCACAATTGCGCGCAGCGCACGCGCCACTGCCACGCGCACAATCCCGCGCCGGTAAGCAGCCGGGCTGCGCAAGTCATCAATCGGGCGCGTTTGTTGCGCCGCAAGCTCGGACGCAGCCGCTATTGCAGGCGCATCCAATAATTTTCCGCTGAGGTGTGCTTCGGCTTGGTGTGCGCGAATTACCGTCGGCGCAACTGCGCCGAGCGCAATGCGCACAATATTTGCGCGCACGCCGGCAGCGGTCGCAGCCAGATCCACAATCACTGTGGCATTTGCCACAGAAATAGCCTGCGCCTTGCGCAAACCCATCTTTACAAACATGCCGCGCTCAGTGGCTTTCATGGGCGCGAAGGTTATCGCAGTCAGTAGCTCATCCGGCTGCATCACGGTGCGGCGCACGCCGGTGTAAAAGTCGCGCAGTGCAACGCGCCGCGAACCGCGTACCGAGCGCAGTGTGACCGCCGCATCCAGCGCCAGCAGCGGCGTGATTGTGTCATTCGCCGGCGATGCCGTGATCAAGTTTCCGGCAACCGTGGCGCGATTGCGAATTTGCGGCGCGCCGACTTCCCAGCACGCCTGCGCCAGCGGCCAGGCCCGCTCGACAATCAGCGGCGCAGCCACACATTGGTTATGCGTCACAAGCGCACCCAATTGAATTTCTCCGGCTGCATTCATCTCGATTGTTGCCAGCCCGGGCACATTGGAGATGTCAACAATCACTTTCACATCCGGACGCACGTGCCGTTCCAACTCATTCAGCAGATCTGTGGCGCCAGCCATGATGCGCGCCTGCGGCCCGTGCTCGGCAAGCAGCCCAAGCGCCTGCTCCAAATCAGTTACAAGATGGTAGGTTTGCCACATACGCTAGTTTAGATTTGGGAATAGTGCGCTGACGCAGCCTTGCGCCGCAAAACTTCTACTACCAGGACCGGCAACAGCGCCGAGTGC
>CANNEJ010000136.1 GCA_947503585.1 Anaerolineales bacterium
CGCAATTATGTTTGCTGCCGGCAGACCGAAGTGGATGCTCCGGACACGCAGCCGGCATGCTGCCTAAACTCCGCCGGTCACGCTGCGCACGGGCAATTGCATCGCCCGCGCGCGCTCCGCTGCGGTCTGCAGTTCGCGGCGCTCCGGCCATGTGGCCACCAGCGTGCCAATAATGAACACCAGGCCGCCCGCCCACAGCCAGTTGACAAGCGGATTGACATACACCTTGAAGGTGGCGCCACCCGCACCCGCCGGCTCCCAGCCCACCAGCAGCACATACAAGTCATCGGCCAGCGTGCTGTAAACGGCCGGGATGGTCATGGGCTGCTGGCTGTCTGTGAAAAAATCTCGGCGCGGAAACAGCTGCGTGACCAGCCGGCCATCCCGGCTCACGTTCAACGTGGCGCGCGTAATCACACGCCCGTCAGATGCCGGAAATTCAACCAGCGAGTCGTAGCGCAATTGATAGCTGCCAATGGACAGCTGCTCGCCATAGGACAGCGTGGCCTGCGTCTCACTTTGAAACAGCTCAATGCCAATAATGCCGAACGCCATCAGCACAACGCCAAGATGAATGGTGAAGCCGCCATAGCGGCGCCGGTTGCGCAGCACCAGCTGCGCAAATGAAAGCCAGAAGCCGCTGCCGGTAATGCGCGCACGCGCCTGTGCACCGCGGTAAAACTCATAGAGCGTGACGCACGCCACCAGCGCCGCCAGCCACAAGCCCAGCAGTGCCGCCAGCTGGGCGATACCGGATAGCAGCGCACCCGCGGGCAGCAAGCCGGCCACCAGTGCCGGTTTCCAAAATGCCCGCCCCAGGCGGCGCGCAGCACCGGCGCGCCACGCAGCCAGCGGGGCCACCCCCATCAACAGCAGCAAAGCGGCAAACAGCGGACCGGTTGTGCGCTCGTAGTACGGCGGGCCCACCGTAACCTTTTGGCCGGTGAACAGCTCGGAAATTATGGGGTACATCACGCCCCACAAGCAGGCTGCCAGGATGCCCATAAAAATTAGGTTGTTGAGCAGAAACAAGCCTTCGCGCGACAGCCAGCTGTCCAGCGCGTTGTCGCCGCGCAGCATCTCCCAGCGTTTTAACAGCAGCCCCAAAGACACGCTCCCCAGCAGCGCCACAAAAGCAAAAAACCACGGGCCAATCGCGCTCTGCGCAAATGCATGCACCGACGAAAGCACGCCGGAGCGCGTTAGAAAAGTTCCCAGCACCACCAGCGCATACGTCAGAATAATCAGGCTCATGTTCCAATGCTTGAACATGCCGCGCTTCTCCTGGATTAACACCGAATGCAAGAACGCAGTAGCCGTCAGCCACGGCATGAACGCCGCAATCTCCACCGGATCCCAGCCCCAGTAGCCGCCCCAGCCCAGCACATCGTAAGCCCAGCGCCCGCCCAGCAGCAGGCCCAGCGAGAGGAACATCCACGCCACCAGCGTCCAGCGCCGCGTCACGCGAATCCAGGCATCATCGCGCCGGCCGGCCACCAGCGCCGCGATTGCAAAGGCATACGGCACCACAAAACCGATGAAGCCGAGATAGAGCATGGGCGGATGGATGATCATGCCAGGATGGCGCAGCAGCGGGTTGAGCCCGCGGCCGTCATCGGGGGCAAACGGCAGCGCGTCAGCGGGCTGCAAAATGCCCGCGCTCACACTGCCGCCGGGCGCCACCCACAATTTGTTGAAGGGATTCTCCAGCGCAATCACCAATCCCAAAAAGAAAAGCAGCGTCCCCATCAGCACAATCGTTACACCGGGCTGCAGATCACGTTCGCGGCGCCAATTGCGCAGCATCACCAGCGCTGAGTACCCGGAGAGCAGCCAGCACCAAAAGAAGAGGCTGCCGGCCTGCCCGCCCCACAACGCCGTGAGGCGCAAGTACCACGGCATCGCGCGGCTGGTTACAGCATGCACATACTCCAAGCCAAACGCCCCGCTGTACAGCAGCCCTTCCAGGCACGCAACTGACAGCGTCAGCAGTACGAATGGCGCAATGGCAGCGTTGCGCGCCGAAGCCAGCCAGCGCGCATCCTTGCGCAGCGCGGCCGGTATGGCGTAGAGCGCACTGCAAAAGGAAAGCAGTGCGGCAGACAACCCAAAATCGGCCAACAAAAGATGCGGCAGTGAAAGCGCAGCGATCATACGGCCAGCCTGTGCCACCAGCAGCAGCGGCCGGCTCGCAGGCCAAGCAGCAGCGCAGGGTTTGGGTACATGGCCGGCGCCTAGCGCGAGGCCGACTGCTGGGGCAGTTGCTGCTCGTAGCGCGTCGGGCACTTGAGCAGCAGCTCATCCGCATGGAAGACACCATCCGCACCCAGCTGGCCGGTCAGTATGGCCTGTGCCTCGTGGCGCAGCAAGTCCGGGCGCGGGCCGTGGTAAACCACCGGCAGCTGCACCGCGCGCGGGTCGGTGGTGGCCGCATGCAGCACAGCGGCAAGCCCGCCGCGCGCATCAATCTCGCTTTGCTCGCCCGGGATGTTCACAGTGGTAAAGCGCAGCTCAAGCGTGTCGGCATCGTACACAATGCTGTCGCCCAGCACGGCACCGGAGATGCGCACCGGCTCGCCCACCGCAGTGCCGCCGCGCGCGCGCAACTCTGCAATCGTGTAGTAATACGTGCTGGTGCCCGCAGCCGTGGTAAGAATGAGATAGACGATGGCCGCAAGCAGCAGCCCGCCGCCCACCAGAAAACGCGTTCGCGCCGGGCGCATTGCGGCGGTTGTAATCGCTTCCGGCGTTGTAGTCATTTGTTTTTGGCTCTTTGTAAAATATCAGTCTTGAAGCCGAGTTTATCACCCGGCAGAGCGCCTGGCTTGCGGTTAAACTCTGCACGATGTTGCATTCCCGTTACAAGCTGCGCAGCGCCGGGTTTTGGCTGCTGCTGGCACTAGTAAGCGCGGCTCCCGCACGCGCCGCTGCCCCACCGCCGCCCGGGGTAGATCCGGCATATTTGTGCACCCCTTTCGATCAGCGCCAGAACTTGCCGGGCTGCCCGAACGCAGGCCCCGGCGCAACCGCCGCGCGCTTGCAGGGTTATCAGCTGCCGTGGGAACTGCCGCTACTGCCCGCCGAATATCCGGAAAAAACCGAACTGCCAATCAACCGCTCCTATGCGCGGGCTGCGCCCGACACGCCCGTATTCAACCAGTTGCAGCCGCCCGCTGGCAGCCTGCCCGTACGCCAGTTGGGCATTGGCCAGAATGTGGGCTTTTTGTACGTAAGTCTCGAAACCAACCCGGGCTTCACGTGGACTCAAATTAACGAGCGCGAGTATGTGCGCACGAATGCGCTCGTGCCTGTCGGCCCGTCAGACTTTCAAGGCGCACTGGTGACGGCGCAGCCGCAGCGCGCCCTGGCGTGGCTGGTGCAAACCGTGCGGCCGTTCACGCAGCCCAAATGGGGTGCGCCGCAGCAAACGCAGGCGCTGGAACGCTACACGCTGGTGCAGGTGTATGCCACACTGGAAAGCGGCAGCGACACCTGGCTGCTGGTTGGGCCGCAGGCCTGGGTTGAACACCGGGCGGTCGGCCTGGTTCAGCATAGCGCCCCGCCGCCGGGCGTTAGCGGGCGCTGGATAGATGTGAACCTCTATGAGCAAACACTCGCGGCTTACGAAGACGAGCGCATGGTGTACACCACCCTCGTCTCCAGCGGCGTCAGCCAATGGGTGACACACCCCGGCCTGTTCCAGATTTACGAAAAGATGCTCAAAGATGATATGGGCGGCGCGTTTGCCGCAGACCAAAGCGACTACTACCTGATTGAGGATGTGCCGTGGGTGATGTACTACGACGGGTCGCGCGCGCTGCACGGCGCGTACTGGCACAACAAATTTGGCTATCAAAAATCTCATGGCTGTGTGAACCTCTCGCCGCGCGATGCGTTGTGGCTGTACGAGTGGTCCGACACCGAGACGTGGGTATGGGTGCACGACCCGAGCGGGCGCACGCCCACAGATTTTTAGCATGCGCTGCGCAGCCGCTGTTTTCGCGCAGCGGCCGGGCTGGACACAAACGCAGAAGTACAATCGCACAGCAGTGTGGCGCACTGGCGCACTGCCCAAGGAGACTTGAACAGCATGGATTACGACATGATTGTGATTGGCGCCGGGCCGGCCGGCTATGTTTGCGCCATTCGCGCCAGCCAGCTTGGGCAGCGCGTGGCCATTGTAGAAAAAGAATGGCTGGGCGGTGTGTGCCTGAACGTCGGCTGCATTCCGAGCAAGTCACTGCTGAAGAATGCGGAGGTGGCGGAACTGCTGCGCCACGGCGGCAAAGACTTCGGCTTCAAGCTGGAGAACCTGCAGCTGGATTTTGCGGCGGCCGTGCAGCGCTCGCGCCAGATCTCCCGGCGCCTCGTCAAGGGCGTGGAGTTTCTGCTCAAGAAGAACAAAATTGAGGTGCTTAGCGGCTCGGCCGAGTTGACGTCCGCATCTGCAGTGAAAGTTACCGGCGCAGACGGATCAACGCGCAGTGTCAGCGCCGCCAGCATTGTGGTTGCCACCGGTGCGCATGTTTTTGTTCCCGCAGCATTCAAGCCGGACGGCAAGCGGGTGTTTACCTACCTCGAGGCCATCCTGCAAGAGTCACGGCCGGAACGCGTGGTGATTATTGGCGGCGGCGCCATTGGCGTGGAGTTTGCAACCATCTGGAACGCCTACGGTACCCACGTAACTGTGGTGGAGAAACTGCCGCGCCTGCTGCCGCGCGAGGATGAAGAGGTAAGCAGCGAACTGGCCAAAGCTTTCAAGCGCCAGGGGATTGAAGTGCGCAACGGCGCAACATTGGAGAACTTGGATAGCAGCGGCCCGCAAGTGCGTGTCACCATCAGCACGGGCGCTGCCAACGAAACATTCGAGGCCGACCAGGTAATGCTAGCAATGGGTTTTTCACCAAACACCAAAGGCTTGGGGCTGGAGGCGCTGGGAGTGCAGTTGGATCGCGGCTTTATTCAAGTGGATGCGGGCATGCGCACCAATGTGCCCGGCGTGTATGCCATCGGCGATGTAACCGGTGAGCTGCTGCTGGCGCACGTGGGATCGGCGCAGGGCATTGTGTGCGCCGAAACCATTGGCGCACACCCAACCGTAACGCTGGACTACAAGATGATGCCACGCGCAACATACTGCCATCCCGAGGTGGCGTCATTTGG
>CANNEJ010000137.1 GCA_947503585.1 Anaerolineales bacterium
GAGCGCTGCGCTAACGCACACTTTTCTGAATTCAGTGTCTCCAGTGGCTGATGTGCATGCGGGGCAGCCCGTATTAACTGCCGGCGCAGCGTTGAGCGCTGCACGCGTGGCGGTGGTGATGCTGCATGGCCGCGGTGGCAGCGCGGCGGATATCCTTGCGCTGCACACCGAGTTTGACACGGAAGGTGTGGCTTATCTGGCACCACAGGCAGCAGGCAACACCTGGTACCCCAACCGGTTTATGGAGCCGGTTGCCACCAACGAGCCGTGGCTGAGTTCCGCGCTGCGGGCAGTGGCACAAACTCTGGCAAGCGTGACGGCTGGCACGATTGCGCTGGAGCGCACTGTGTTGCTGGGCTTTTCGCAAGGAGCCTGTCTGGCACTGGAGTTTGCAGCGCGCAACTGCTGCCGCTATGGCGGCGTGGTCGCACTCAGTGGCGGGCTGATTGGCGCGGACACGGGCCCGCGAGAGATGACTGGCTCATTGGCCGGTACGCCGCTGCTGGTCGGGTGCAGCGATGTCGATGCGCACATTCCATTGCAGCGCGTGCAGCTGGCTGCTCAAGAGCTGGAGCGGCTGGGCGGGGCGGTAACGCTGCGAATTTATCCCGGCATGGGCCACACGGTAAACCGGGACGAGCTGGACTGGGTGAGCGCGCTGCTGAAAACGCTTGCGCAATAAACCCGCCGCCGACCGGCGCGAACATCGGTTTGCGGCTGCAGTTGTAAGGCTACGGCAGTTGCAGCAGCAGTGCCTCCAGCGCCAGGCGCAAGTTTGCGTTTTGGTTCAGTGCCTGCAGTGTTCCCAGCAATTGCTCCACAAAGCGCATTGCGCGGTTTGGGTCTAGCTTGCCTGCGCAGGCTTGCAACTCTGCAGCGCGGTCGAGGTTGGTGATTGCTGCGCGGCTGCCGTGCACCAGCAGCAGTGCATCCCGCCACCAGGTTAGCCACAGTCCCAGCGCCTCCACAACCGCGTCGCGGTCTTCACGCATGCTCTCCGCATAATTAAAGCGCTCGCGGCGGGTGGCGCTGCGCAAAGTTTGCAGTGTGTCCAGGTGCTGCGTCCGGCGCTCCAAGGCTGCGCCATCCTGCAGCATACCCACTGCCCAGCCCAGGCGGCCGCCGGAGAGCTGCGCCAGCAACTCTGCTTGCGCGGCCGGCGCCTGCCAGCGCGCTTGCAGCGCGGCTTGAACCTGCGCCACCGGGAGCGGCCGCAGCGCCACATGCTCGCAGCGCGAAACAATTGTGGGCAGCAATGCCTCCGGGCTGGCAGCCGTCACAATCAAGATGCCGGCACCGGGCGGTTCTTCCAGGGTCTTTAAGAGTGCGTTCGCAGATTCAGCGTTGGCACTTTCAAAATCCACCAGTAAAGCCACCCGCCGCGCACCCTCCATGGGCTTGAGCGCAAACTGGCGGATCAGGTCGCGCACGGTCTCGATGCGGATCTTGGCGGTCTTGATGATCTTGCCGCTGACCTCGGGCAGGAGCACATGCACGCCGGGGTGGCGCTGCTGGGCAATCAGCTGGCAGGTGCGGCAGTGGCCGCAGGGTGCGTCGGGCGCCTCGCACTGGATGGCTTGCGCAAATGCGATTGCGAGCGTGTGCTTGCCGATGGCGGCGGGCCCGGTGAACAGATAGGCGTGGCGCAGGCGCTGCGCTGCAAGGTCGCGCGCGAGCGCGTGGATCACGGCTTCATGCCCAATGACCGGCCAGGCTGCGGTGCGGGTGGCAGTCCTCAATGTTGCAACCGGCGGTTCAGGAATTTGCACAGCCATAGTACTGACGGTGGGCGGCCGGTGAATGCGTGCCGGTAACGCACACCCGGGCGCAGTTTAATTGTGGATGAACAAGCATGTGAACGCGATTATAGGTGCGCTGCGGTGCGCATGAAAACGTTGCTGCGATGGGCTTTGAATGACCGGTTAGCTTGCCGTGGCATTCACTGCCAGCGCCTGCAATTGCGGGAACAGGGCACGCACGGCATTGCCCCGATGGCTGATGCGATCTTTGCGAGCAGCGTCCAGTTCGGCCAGAGTACAGCGGGCTGCATCCAAATAGAACAGCGGGTCGTAGCCAAAGCCATTGCTGCCGGCCGGGGCTAGTGAAATGCGGCCAGCGCATTCACCTGCGGCTTCAAGCAGAATTTTTCCGGCGGGATTTGCCAGCGCCACGGCGCAATGGAATTGGGCAGTGCGCTGCTCCCACGCAATTGTGCGCAACTCGTTGATCAATGCCGCCAATTTCTGCGGGTACGGGGTTTGCACGCCGTTGTAGCGCGCAGTCTGCACACCGGGTGCGCCGTGCAGTGCGTCCACGCACAAGCCGGAGTCATCCGCCAGCGTCAGGCAGCCGCTCAGCCGCGCGTAGAACACAGCCTTGCTGCGCGCGTTCTCCATGAATGAGCCGCCATCCTCCGGTGACTCTGCCGTGATGTTTTCATCTGCGAGCGTGCGCCAGCGCAGCGGCAGCCCCTGCAGCAGGCGCTGGTACTCTGCCAGCTTGCCGGCGTTGTGAGTGGCGAGCAGAAGCTGCACTGCAAGCATCAGCGCACCAGCGGGCACGCTAGCGGCCTCGAAGCGTGACCGCGCAGTGGCTCTGCAGCCCACGCAGCCGCTGGAAAGTTTAAGGTTCGCGACCGTCTAAAAGTTTGCATTTTCTAAATTAACTGTGTACTATTTGGATTGTTATTGTATGCTAACCGCAGAATACTGATTTGACCAACACATGCAAGGTTGGGCGCCGGCGATAGCCGCTCCTGATCTATCCACCTGCGCAGCAAAGCGCAAGATCTTACGACCCATTACTGATGATGGGTCTCGCTCTTTAAGAGGGTTGAAGCCGCTGGCGGCTTCGCACACGGTGTCACACACCGCTGTGTGGGCGCCTGTGACGCCGGTTAATTTCGAAATCATATTTGAATTCCAAATCAGGGAGAGATGAAGATACAAAAATGGACGCATCAATGAAAGGTTACCTGTCACCAAAACTTGAAGGCTACAAAAAAGAGTGGGGCTACGGCGTGCGGGCGCGGACCGCAGTGCGTCCCGGGGAAATCTTGATTGTGTGGGGCGGCACGATTCTTACCGGATCGGAACTGGGAAGATTGAACGCTCAAGAGCGCAAAATTTCGGTGCAAGTGGATGACGATATGTATCTTGTCACACCGGAGAAGTGGATTGGCCCGTCGGATTGGGTAAACCATTCATGCAATCCGAATGCCGGCTTGCGCGGTCAGATTACGCTGGTGGCAATGCGCGCGATCAAAGTTGGCGAGGATGTGTGCTTTGACTATGCCATGAGCGATGGCAACAGCTACGACGAATTTGACTGCTTGTGCGGAGCGCGCGCCTGCCGCGGGCGGGTGCAGGGCAACGACTGGCAGCGCCCGGAATTGTGGAAAAAATATGCGGGCTATTTTTCCCCGCATTTACAGGCGCGCATTTCGCGGCTGGCAAAGACCGTGGAGCGCCGGCAGGAGCGTGCGGTTCAAATTGGCGTGCCTGCGCTCGGAGTGCGCTGAGAGGGTTCTGGCCAGCGCGCCTGACTGCGACTGCCCAAAATATAAAGTGCCGGCTTCAGCCGGCACTTTTAGATTCTATCCGTGGGAGCGCACCCGGTTTATTGCGGGGTCGGGATCTCCACTGGCTCGTTATGCCCGAAGAACTCAAGCTGCGTTTCGCTGCCCGGAGCGGTAACTTGAATGCGCGTTAAGCGGTCGTTGTCAACCTGAACCCACAGATCGATTTTCAAATTCGCATCGGCCAGTGTGCCGGGCAGAATGGTTTTGAGGGCCAGCGCCGAGACATCACCGGTGAAGTGGCGCAGCTGCACGCCTTCCACATCCTCGATCCCCGCCACCTGCGGATTTAGAATTTCTGCCGCAAGTAGATGGCTGATGCCGGCGGTTTTGTCGAACAGCGCCAGCGGGGCCAGCGGCATGCCGGCCGGCTGCGGCCCATACATGCCAGTCAGCGGATTGGTCATCAACGCCCCGTCCGGCCGCCACAGCATTTTTAGCGTGAACAGGTTGCCCAGCGCCTCCACCTTCACCTGTGCAAAAAGCTGGTCGGGCGCCTGATAGGCGCCGGATGCTTCAAGGAACTTTGCGCCCAGCTGCTGATCCAAGATCACCGGGTCGCCGGTGTGCAGCAGCTTGAACTGTACGGACTGCATGGTTTCAAATACCTTGGCGGCGCGACCCAGATACTCGATCGGCGTCGGAGTGGGAACTGGCGTGGCGGTGGGGGCTGCAAACAAGCTGCCGCACCCGGCGAGCAGGGCGGCACACAACCCCGCCCAAACCACACGTGACTGAAGATTTTTTGCCATAGTCTCGTGTTGAAAGTGTAACACAATGCCGCTGCTAAAATGCTATCGCGAGAGAAGCTTGGCACAGGCCCGCGAACTAAATCCGCTGGTTGAAGGCCAGTCACAGGAGACTGAGCAGGAGCTGCGGGTTTTGGTGACGGAAACGCCCGACCGGCTGCGCGTGCTCGTCCACAATGATAATGTGACGCCCTACGACTTTGTGGTGATGGTTCTGCAAAGTATTTTTATGCTGGCGGCTGGGGAAGCGCAGCGCGTAACACTCGAAGCACACACCGGCGGTGTGGCGTTAGTGGCGGTGCTGCCCGAGCAGGAAGCAAAGTACCGCGTGGGGAAAGCGCACGCGCTGGCGCGCGATGCGGGCGTGCCGCTCACATTTAGCTTGGAGTCGGAATAGCAGCCTGAAATGCATCAGCGTTGCGCGGGGCGTGGCTTCAAATAAAAAACCCGCTGCGGATTGCTGCGGGTTCGAGCCGGCGGGCGGGCTGAGACAGGGTGCCGGCTTGCGGCCGGTTTTACGGCGCAGTCTTGCGTTTAGCTGAAGAGGTGCAGCTCGCTCCCGATGAGCACAGCCAGAGTTGCATACAGTGCGATGAAAGCCATTGTGAGGCGGATTGATGTTGACATGCAGGGATTTCTTGTCCGGCAGCAGTGCGCGGTACTTTCTTCTCTGCAAATAGTATCGTCTTAGCAGTGCCCGAGCTCGTAAACAGCGCATAAAAGCTGCGCCGGGCAACGTGGATGCGCCGCTAGTTCGGGCGCGCATCCGTGCGGGACTGGAGTGCCCGCTGCTAAGGCGCCAGCGCCTGTGCG
>CANNEJ010000138.1 GCA_947503585.1 Anaerolineales bacterium
GGCAGCCCGTTGTGCACGCTGATGCATAATTCCCCCGCCACAACACCCGCCCATTTGCGCCAATCTGGCTGCAAAATATATCCATTGTTGCAGGCAGATTTAGCAGTGGCTCATCAGGAGGCAACATGACACAATGGCGCTATGACCGGCTGACGTGGCCGGAGATGAACACAGCGATTGCGCGCAAGCCGCAGCCGGTGGTGGCGCTTGCCATCGGGGCGGTGGAGGATCACGGCCTGCATCTGCCGCTCTCCACCGACAACGACATTTTAGAAAGTGTGCTGGCTGAATGCGGGCGGCAGGCGGGCGGCGACCTGCTGGTGCTGCCCACCATTCCGTTTGGGCTGGACGAGCATCATATGGATTTTCCGGGGGTGATTGCAATCGACATCGAGACTACGCTCGCGTATCTTTCGCAAGCAGCAATCTCGGTTGCACGCCACGGGTTCACGCACATCTTGATTGTGAACGGGCATGGCTCGAACCAGTCTGTATGTGACTTGGCTGCGCGCAAATGCGTGCTGGCAACCGGCGCAATCTGCGCTGCCACAACTGTGAATGCCGCGGTGGACCCGGCGCTGGTGGCCGATGTGCTGGCAGCCGAGCGCAAAGGCGGCCCGGGCAGCGTGGGCCATGCCTGCGAATACGAGACGGCAATGATGCTGCATGCGCAACCCGGCCTGGTGCAAATGGACAAGGCCGAACGCGACATTGGCCAGCTGAAACTGAAGTACTTCAACTGGGACCATCCAGCGCCCAGTGCGTACGCCTGGCAGGATTGGTGGAGCCGGTTCTCGCGTAATGGAGTGTGCGGCGACGCAGCCGCCGCCACGCCGGAGTTTGGCCGGCGCATGTTTGAAGTAACCGTGCAGCGCTTTGTGGAGCTGGTGCGGGAATTTCAGGCCATTGCGGTAAAACCGCGCGTTGACCATCACTGAGTGCGCGGGCAGGCACCGGCAGATGTGGCTAGCGAGCCAGTACCCAGTACTGGCAGTTTAACCGCAAGCTGCCAGCCGCCTGCAATTTGCCCGTTTTACGGGATATGCGCCCCAATTCTCGCCGCTTACGCTGCGCTGCTGCATGTAAACCGGACGTCGCTACTTCAACGACGGGGGTCGATAGTGCAATTACCTTTCCTTTGCGAGTGTACTTTTGGCTGGCACACAATGCGTTCCTCCAGTGTCACTTCAGAAGTTAAATACACCGCGGAACAAAACTGCGGGTGAAATGCTGATTGTGTCGCGGGTTTTACACCACTCTGAGAGAAACATCATTTATGCCTAGCCGAAGAAAGACACTTGCTTCCGGATCAGTAGTCATGTTACTAATCGCTGCAAACTTCCTGTTTGCTATTCAGCACGAGATGCACCTGTACTCCTTTGAGCCGAGACACGTCCATCAACTAGCTATTAGTACGGCTATTTCAAGGCTGCAATATGGGCTGCCCGGCTACCTTGGGTATAACACTATAAGTAAGACTATTTCTTCGAGTCTTGATCACATAGTGACCAATGTTTATATTGTTGACACTGGGTTGAATTTAAGAATTAGGGATGCCCTAGACTTAAGTCCCTCACCAAATTATTTAGAGGCCACTTCGGCCTATAACGGAACACACTCTCTTCAAGGCCTAATTGGACCGGGGTTGGTCGATTACTACATCCTGTCGTTTTTGTTGTTTGGATATCAATTCCAGAGCCTGCTATATTTTTACTTCTTGCTACTCGCCATCCAAAGCGTGATCTTCTTCTTGCAGTTTAGACAGGATGATCACTACATTGCGGTCCTGATGCTGTTTTTGGTAGCGCATTATATGACCCTGACCGCCCTGAGATTTCCCGGCAACCAGCTAGATGCACCCAATAACTACCGGTTCCTGCCTGTACTAGCCATATTGCCGATGATACACATCTGCCTGCTGGCCCTTTACCAGCACAGGGTCAGTACCCCAACTATTGTGAGTGCCGTTGCGCAAGCAGCGCTGCTTGCATTCATCATCCATTGCAGATCTTCCGCATATTGGACGCTGGTTCCGGTTGCATTGTTAGCTGTCTTTGCACTTTTTTTGCGGACCCAAAACAAAAAGCTGCTGGACTTGGGGGAAATGAATGCGCCTGCTGCATCGCCCGGATTTTTGGGCAGCCTTGCTCCGCGCTGGTGGCCGGGTCTGCTGGCGTTTGGTATGGTTTTTTCAATGGGGTCTTTCTATCGCTCACAGCTGGAACGAGTGTACACCACCGACCAAAGTCTCGCGGCGCATACTTTTTGGCACCCTATCTTTATAGGGCTTGCTTTGCATCCGGATTTACGGATGGAATATTCGGGGATGGTTCCCCAAGACATAAGTGATTACCGTGCAAAAAACCAATCCGTCATTAAAGCTCTTAAAACCTTTTACTTTAGATATGTACAGCAAGGCCATGCTTCTGATCAATTCTCATATAATGCAGTTGCACGGAAGTACTTGGCTTTAGGACAGTCTCCCAATGCAGTTTTTGGACCAGGCGCGCAGTTTAACGGGGATTCTGTTACGTTTGATTGGACTGAAATTCAAGTCGGACTCTTCGACCGCGAGGTTGGCAAGCTTGTGTGGGATGTTGTTACCAGACACCCAGCGTTGGTGCTTGAGGAGGTTTTTATTGCTAAACCCGTCTTGTTTACATGGTATTACCTCACTTGCTATATCCCATTCAAGTATGAGTGCGCATTTTGGGGGGGCAGAAACACTCACCTGACAGAGCCATTGTCACTCTCCGTAATATTCCTTGGCTTGGTGTTTTCGATAATGCTGGCAAGGAAATCTTCAAATGTAAGCCTGCACGGCACCTTAGGGATCCTTGTGCTCAGTTTTGGATGTTCTCTAATTCCGACCCTGCTCGTTTATCCGGAGCCTTGGATAATTGGGGATGCAGTAGTAGTACTGACGATGTGCCAATTGTTTCTTGTATTTTTGTTCTTTCGCGCAATTCTAAATAAAGCGTTCGCATCACAAGCCGCTACCTGGCTGACGGCCCAAAAGCGCCCGTAGATTATTGCAGCAGGGCTTGAGCAATCTACTCGCCCAACATGAGCTCGAACGCCCGGCATGATTGGTGGAGCCGATTCTCGCGTCATGGAGTGTGCGGATGTGCGGGTAGCAACGGCAGATGTGGCTAGCTAGCGAGCCAGTGCCCAGTACTGGCGGTTTGACCGGAAGCTACCAGCCACCAGCAAATTGCCCGTTTTGATGCCACCGGAAGCCAGCGTAGGGATTCCGTCAGGCTAACGGCAGACTGGCGTCAAGCACGCCTTGCACATGGCACGTATCCTTACCGTACTGCAAAACACAGTTGCAGTTTCTTCTCCTCCTACATCGAACGCGGGCATTTACGGGCCCGCGTTCGGTGTTTAAACCACCGCCCGCAAAATCACATACAAGCCCATGTCGCCCGTGGCGCCGTCGCTGCGGTAGGTTTGCCGGACTTCAAAGCCGGCGCGTGCGCACAGCTGTGCCAGCTCCGCCAGACTGAATTGATGGGCGTAGCGCAGGCCGCTGCCGCCGCGCTGCCAGTCAAGCAAATAGTCTTGCGCATCCACTTGCGCGGCCGTGATTCCCGCTTGCTGCCAATCGCAGATCTTGCGGCGCAAACGCGGCACATGCGCGAACTGCCATACCGAAAGCACACAAACACCCCCCGGCTGCAGCAATCCGTGCAGCTGGCGCAGCAGGCGCAAGCGCCGCCGCGCACCGGGCACATGATGCAGCACGGCAAAGCAGACAATCGCGGGGAAGCGCCGCCGCACACGCAGCACCCACGCCGGATCCATCAGATCCAATTGCAAAAAGCTGGCGTGTGCGCGCTGCGCTGCGCAGCCCAACAATGCAGCGCTGCTATCCACGCCCACATAACGCACCGGCGCGGGCAAGGCGCCGCCAAATCGGCCGTTGCCACAGCCCACATCCAGCACGGCGGCGCAGCCGGTGAGGGCCGGCAGCGCGCGCAGCATGCCGGGCTGCAGCGCGCTGCGCGAGGCGGCAAACTCCGCGCCAAACTGCTGATAAAAGCGGGCGTTGATGCGCAGCAAGCGGCGCGCCACAAAAGTGCGCATTCGTCCGGATTATACTGATGGCATGCTGCTGAAAGAACTGGATGCGCCGGAACTGGAGCGCTTTGCGCCGGATGTGCGCCGCATTGTGCAGGCGCTGCAGGCGGACGGCCAGTACACGCCGGAGGCCCTGCGCACAATCTTGCAGCGCTTCCCGCGCGCCGGCTCCGGCACCTATGCCAAGGCGGAGCTCACACGCACCTTCCAGTATTTAATAAAGACCGGCGAACTGCAGCCGGATGCGCGCGTGCTCAAATGCCTGCAGCGCAAACCAATGCGCACCATCTCCGGTGTGGCGCCGGTAACGGTGCTCACCAAACCCTACCCGTGCCCCGGCAAGTGCATCTTCTGCCCCACCGATGCGCGCATGCCCAAGAGTTATCTGCCGGACGAACCGGGCGCAATGCGCGCCGAGCAGCACGCCTTTGACCCGTACGCCCAAACTGCATCGCGCATTGCAGCGTTTGCCGGCAACGGCCACGCCACCGACAAAATTGAGCTGCTGATTTTGGGCGGCACCTGGTCCAGCTACCGGCGCGATTATCAGGAGTGGTTTGTGCAGCGCTGCTTTGATGCGCTGAACGGGCGCGACTCCAGTTCCCTGGCAGAGGCGCACGCATGGAACCAGACCGCACAGCATCGCAATGTGGGCCTGGTTGTGGAAACGCGCCCGGACCACGTGCATGCAGACGAGATTCGCTGGATGCGCGCCTTGGGCGTTACCAAAGTCCAGATGGGTGCACAGTCACTGGATGACAACATACTGGAGCAAAACCAGCGCGGCCACACTGTGGCACAAACGCGCGCTGCCGTGACAATGCTGCGCGCAGCCGGCTTCAAGGTGGTGCTGCACTGGATGCCCAACCTGCTGGGCGCCACACCGCAGAGTGATCTGGCAGACTTCAAGAAACTGTGGGACGACCCGGCACTGCAGCCGGATGAAATAAAAATTTACCCCTGCTCGCTGCTGGCAAATGCCGACCTGTATGCTTATTGGCAGCGTGGCGAGTACCACCCCTACTCCGATGCAACACTGGTGGAGCTGGTAG
>CANNEJ010000139.1 GCA_947503585.1 Anaerolineales bacterium
CCGGGCGGCAATCGCGAGTACTTTAGGGCACGCTACCCCGAGCTTATGCTGCCGGTTGAGCTTGGCACAGCCGGTTGGTACCACGGTGGGCACGAAGATGCGGATGGCTTGCGTGCGCGCATCGCCGTCTTTCGGCAGCAGTTGGCGGAGCGGCATGGCGGGACCGCCGACCGGGTGGGATTGGTCACGCACGGCGACTTTTACCATCATCTTTTGGCTGCAATCTTAAACATACCGGCAGGTGATGGGAGTGGCGGTTGGTTCTATTTGAATAATTTAGGAATTAGCCGGTTGGATTTTAGGGCACAAGGGCTGCGCGTAATGTATTTGAATCGGGTCGATTATCTGCCGGCTTCACTTGTTACCTGAGGGCGCGCTGCCTGTTGCGGGCTTTGGGCGGAAGCCGAGCAGGCGCAGCCCGTTTAGTACAACCAGCACAGAGCCACCCTCATGCCCAACCACTGCGTAGGGCAGTTTTAAATCAAGTGAAAAGATCGATGCAACCATCGCAGCGATCATTGCCAGTGCAAACCCGAGATTGACCAGCAGCGTGCGGCGGGCGGACCGGCCGAGGGCGATGACATAAGGCAGGTTTAGCAGGTCATCAGCCATCAATACAACGTCTGCGGTTTCCAGCGCAACGTCGGTGCCGGCAGCTCCCATCGCAATGCCCAGGCTGCTGGCCGCGAGGGCTGGCGCGTCGTTCACTCCATCGCCAACCATTGCAACCTTTACGTACTGGCGTTTGAGCTGCTGCAGCATGCGCATTTTGTCGACGGGCAGGAGCCCTGCATGGTATTCGTCCACTCCGGTTTGTTCTGCTATGCCGCGGGCCACATGTTCGTTGTCGCCCGTGAGCATAATTACGCGCTCTACCCCGAGCTGGCGCAGTTGGCGAACAGCGGCCGCAGCCGTGGGGCGCAGGGTATCGGCGTAAGCCAGCACTGCCAAAAGGTTGCCGCCGTGCTTTAGCAGCACGGCAGTGTGGCCGCTTTGCTCGAACGCTTCCACTGCCTGCAGGGCGGCTGCATCTGAGCTATTGATGTAGCGCGAGTTGCCAATTTGCACTTCTACACCAGCTACCATGGCGCGCACACCGCGCCCGGGCACGGATTGAAAATCGGTTGCAGCCACTGCCGAAATCTGCTGCGCGCGGGCAGCACGCACCGTTGCCTGCGCCAGCGGGTGCTCGGACAGCTCATGCACGCCGACAGCCAGCGCGAGTATTTGGTCGGTTGTCCATTGTGCATTTGGGTGCGCCAGCACCTGCACCTTAGTGAGGCGCAGTTGGCCGGTGGTTAGTGTGCCGGTTTTGTCGATTGCCACCGCCCGAATGCGGGCGGCTTCTTCCACATGTGCGCCGCCCTTGAAGAGCACGCCGCGGCGCGCTGCGTTTGCAATCGCGGAAAGAATTGTGGCCGGTGTGCTAATTACCAACGCACAGGGCGAGGCCGCTACCATTACAGTGATTGCGCGGCTAAACGCAGCCTGAAATGTTGTTCCGCTGACGAACGGCGGCAGCAGGATCAGCGCAGCGGTTGCCGCAATCACCAGCACTGCATAACGCTGCTCGAATGCATCGATCAGGCGTTGCGTGGGCGCTTTTTCGCTTTGGGCCTGCTCAACGTGGCGGATGAGGCGCGCCAGTGTAGAGTCGGCAGCTGCGCGTGCTACGCGCACTAGCAGCGTGCCGTCGATGTTGATTGATCCGGCAAGCACTGCATCGTTCAGGCGCTTGTTTTTTGGCAGTGCCTCACCAGTGAGGGATGCTTCGTTAACGCTGCTTTCGCCAGCCATTACTACGCCGTCTAACGGCACGTGCGCTCCCGGCAGAATGCGAATGTGCGCACCCACGGCAACTTGTTCCACCGGTATTTCCTGTGTGCCTTCCGGCGTCACCACCAGTGCCTTGGTCGGTCGTAATCGAATTAGAGCTTCGACTGCGGTTTTTGTGCGGCCGAAAGAGTAGGATTGCATTGCGTTTGAGAGAGAGAATAGAAATAGCAGCAGCCCGCCTTCAAAGGGCTGTCCCACCATTGCAGCGCCACCCGCGGCGAGTACCATCAATAAATCGATCTCAATTACGCCGCGGCGCAGTGCTTGAATGCTTGCGCGCAAGCCGAAGTAGCCGCCCGCTAGGTACGCTGCGGTGTAGGCTGCAATCATCAGCGCCCGGGGGCCCGCCCAATTGCCGGCGGCCCAACCCGCCAGCATTCCCGTAAGCGTGATGCCGGCCAGCCAGAACTCAATCGCCACGGTGGAGGCGGGCAGCCCGTCCGGTGTGGTGGCGGTTAGGGGGCGCACGCGGGCGCCAATGCGGCGCAGCGCGGCCAGCAGGCCGCTGTCTGAAAGCTGCGTTTGGTCGAATGTGACCGTGAGCGCGCCACCTAGATAACTGGCGGTAGCGCGGCGCACGCCGGGCATCGCTTGGACACTGTGCTCAAGGCGCAGGCTGCAGGTTTCGCACAGGCGGCCGCCTTCGCGGTTTAGCTGCAGGGTGCAGGTTTGCCAGCGGTCGTGGAATTCACCAGTTGCGTGCCGCACAAGTTTTTCAACTTGGGCGTCTGTAATTAGCTTTGGGTCGTAGGTATAAACCAGCGCGGAGCGCTCTGGATAGAGCGCGATAGTGGAGATTCCGGGCGGCGTCGCGACTGGCTGGTCGACCGCACCAACACAGAGTTCGCTTGCTGTGCGAGTTGCCGTCGCGTCGGGTTTAGGGTTGGATTCGTCTTTCAAGTTGCGTATTGTTTGGACTTCGCGCTTGTCTCGCCAGGCTACCATCCTTTTGGAGTCGTAGTTTATCACGGGGAAGCGTGATACAATTTAGTATTCAGGGACCCCGGCTCTTGTCGGGGTCTTTTCTTGTAAGGTGCCCATCCATCATGAAAGAGCTTCGACGCGATCTGCGTAACATTGCAATTATTGCCCACGTTGACCACGGCAAGACGACGCTGCTGGATGGCTTGCTGCGGCAGGCGCGCGTATTCCGGGCTAACCAGCAGGTGATTGAGCGCGTGATGGATTCGAACGACCTGGAGCGCGAACGCGGCATCACTATTTTGGCCAAGAACACGGCCGTGATCGTGCCCGACGCTGATACTGGCATGCAGGTCAAAATCAACATTGTTGACACGCCCGGCCACGCGGATTTCGGGGGCGAGGTGGAGCGTGTACTCAACATGGTTGATGGTGTACTTCTTCTGGTGGATGCTGCGGAGGGACCGATGCCGCAAACCCGGTTTGTGCTGCGCAAAGCGCTTGAGCTGAATCATCACGCGATAGTGGTTATCAACAAGGTTGATCGCAAGGATGCGGACCCCGAGCGGGCGCTTAATAAAACTTTTGACCTGTTTGTGGAACTGGGTGCAACCGATCAACAGGCTGACTTTCCGGTGGTGTATTGTGATGGCTTAACCGGACGGGCTGGCAATTCGGCTGATCTGGGCCCGGACCTGCAGCCGTTATTCGAATCGATACTGCGTAATGTGCCTCCGCCGATGGTGGATGTGGATGCGCCTTTTCAAATGCTCGTGACTGCACTGGGCTACGATCAGTACCGCGGGACAACCGCCGTCGGGCGCATTTCTGCGGGAAAGGTGCGCGCTGGTGATGTGCTGGCGCGCTTTGCGTTGTCCGGTGAAACGATGCGCGAGACGGCGCAGTACCTCTATGTGTTTCAAGGTTTGGATCGAATTGAGGTACCCGAGGCGTCGGCGGGGGACATTGCGGCAATTGCCGGCCTGGTGGCAGTGGGTATCGGCGAGACGCTGGCTGATGTTGATAATGCGGTGGCTCTGCCGGTGATCCGGGTGGAAGAGCCGACGGTGCGCATGACTTTTGGCGTCAACACTTCGCCCTTTACCGGGCGCGAAGGCAAGTGGGGCACATCCCGCAAATTGCGCGAGCGGCTGTTTGGGGAGATCCGCCATAATGTGGCTCTGCGTGTCGAGGAAACTGACGCGGCCGACCGATTTGTGGTGGCGGGCCGCGGCGAGTTGCATCTTGCAATACTGATCGAGACCATGCGCCGTGAAGGCTATGAGTTTGAAGTATCGCGACCAGAAGTGATCTTTAGACTGGACGACGACGGGCGGCAGCTGGAACCCTACGAGGAGCTGCACGTTGACACCACGCCGGACACCGTGGGCGCTGTGGTTGAAATGCTTGGAGCGCGGCGCGGCAAACTTGTGGATATGGCCGACAACGGCCGGGGGCTTGTGCACTTTAAGTATGTGGTGCCAACGCGGGGACTGATCGGATTACGGCACCAGCTGCTGAGTGCAACCCGCGGACTTGGTGTAATGAATTCACTGTTTCATGATTATGCGGCTATGGCTGGCGCAATTGCGAGCCGTGAGTCCGGTTCTTTGGTGGCTTGGGAGGCAGGTGACACCAACACTTACGGCTTGCGCGCCGTTGAGGAGCGCGGCACGCTCTTTATGGGTGCGGGTGTATCCGTTTACGAGGGAATGGTAGTGGGTGAACACCAGCGCGGCGGCGACCTTGCCGTAAACGTTTGTAAAAAGAAGCACCTGACCAATATGCGGGCTTCTAACAAAGATATGGAAATTCGCCTGACCACGCCGCGCGCAATGAGCCTAGATGAGTGCATCGAATATCTGAGTGATGACGAGCTGCTGGAAGTGACGCCGGACAGCCTGCGGATTCGCAAGCGGGTGCTCGACACGGAAGAGCGCACGAAGTCGCAATCGCGGGCGCGAAAGAAGGCCCACGCCTAAGGCGGCTGCCGCCAATGTTGCCTGAGCGCCCCGAAACGGGTGCCTTGCCTGCGCCCGTGCGCGCATACATCGATGCTCTGGAAGCTGAACTGGCGCGGTTGCGTCCGGACGCTAGCACAGAGCGAATGCCTGCTTCCGTTGCTGAGGCGGCGGGTCCCGCGCAATTGATCTGCATTAGCAAAGTGGGATTTGCAAAGCGTACGCCGCGGCACCTTTACGGTAGGCAGCGCCGCAGCGGCATGGGCATCTTTGATCTGGAGCTGCGCGGATCTGACGCGCCTGAGGTGCTGGCACTCGCAGGCGATGATCAACATCTGTTGCTTGTGACCAGCCGTGGCCGGGCGCACCGCCTGACTGTAAATGTGCCCCCCGCAACACAGGTGCGTG
>CANNEJ010000140.1 GCA_947503585.1 Anaerolineales bacterium
GCATCCGGCCGCCCCGACGATGCAGCGGCGATCTATGACCTCGCCGACAAAGCTGCCGCGAGCGACTTCACGCGGGCAAAGATAGACCTACTACGCGGCCAGTTGTACGCTGCTGCCGGATCCCCTGCCAAGGCTCAATCGTTTTATCAGCACGCGATTGAAAATTACCCCGAAACAGCATCCGCTTACCTTGCACTGGTTGCACTGCTCGACAGCGGTGCAACAGTCAATGATTTGCAGCGCGGCCGCGTTGATTACCACAACGGCCAGTACCAACCAGCCGTGGATGCATTGGAAAACTATATTCGCGCCACACCGCAACCTGTACCCGAGGCCGCATACCTGCTTGCGCGCTCATACGCGCAGCTCGACCGGCCAGATGATGCCGAGCGAATCCTGCGCGAAATGATTACTGAGGGCTCACCGTCCGCAGAGCGCACTCAGGCATGGCTGGAGCTTGCCCGCGTCCAATGGCAAGACCGTGACAACCCGACCGCTGCAGTCCAAACGCTCTTAGATTTTGTAGAAACCGGCCCGTCCCCTACAGACGGGGCAGCCGCGCTTAACAGCGCTGCGCGCACCAGTGTCCGTGCTGGCAACCTCCGGCAAGCTGCCGACATCTGGTTGCGCTCCGCAGCCCAATACCCGGACCTACCGACTGCCCACCCGGCCAGCTTTCAGGCCGGCATCATGCTCTACCGCCTTGATGAAGCTGCGTCAGCACAGACCGCTTTCGCGGCAGCTGCGGCATCCACCACCGATCCAGAACAAATTGCAGCTGCAAAATTGTGGGGTGGAAAATCCTCGGCAAAGTTAGGCCAGTCAGAAACCGCTGCAAGCAACTATGCCGCCGCTGCGCTGGCGGACCCGAGCAGTTACTACGGCCTACGCTCTGCCCAGCTGCAATCCGGCACCGCTCCTTTGCTAAAGTCCGGTGCACCCGAACTACGTGCGGACCTTGACTCCGCCCAGAATGATTTTGAGCAATGGCTTTCCGCAAAGCTGAACCTATCCACCACAACCGGGTTGCGCGAACTCGCAGAACCCCTTCGCAAAGATGGTCGATGGCTGCGTGGATCAGCGCTGTGGCACCTCGGCATGGAAGACGAAGCCCGCACGGAATTGGTCAGCTTGCGAATTGCGGTCCGCACCAACCCGCTTGCAGCCTACCAACTTGCCCTGGCTTATCGTGACTTGGGATATTTTTACGGCAGCATATACGCAGCGCGCGACTGCGTCGATGCGCTCGGCTTCGAGCAAACTCCGCTAGAAGCGCCACGCTTCCTTACATTGTTGCGCTTTGGTCCGTACTTTGAAGATTTAATAGCAAGTGCTGCGGCCAAGGAAAATCTCGACCCGCTGCTATTGGCCGCGCTCATTCGACAGGAAAGTTTGTACTCAAGCACTATCACATCTTCAGCCGCTGCGCGTGGCCTAATGCAAATCATTCCTGCTACCGGAGACTGGATTGCCAGCAAGCTCGCCTGGCCGGGATACACCGAGAGCGACCTAAACCGCCCCATCATCAGCGTTCCGTTTGGCGCGTTCTATCTCGCGGAGCAACGCCGCAATTTTGACGGCAACCTGTACGCGATGCTAGCCGCTTACAACGCCGGCCCCGGCAACGCCCGCCGCTGGCTGGATCTGGCGGGTGACGACCCTGACCTCTTTCTGGAAGTAACTACGGCAACAGAGACACAGCGCTACATTCGGCGCATTACCGAATACAGAGCTGTCTACGCGACGCTTTACGAACGTTAGCTGAAAACCGGCAGCCGCCCGCCCGTGGAGCTGCTGCCCGCAAGTAATTAAGGAACCTTCGCGATACGCCGAATTGTTCGCCGTGTCACCATATACCAATCACTAACGGACTGAAAGCGATCACTCGGCTCAAGCAAAACACCAATTTGAACTCCGCCCACTTGGCGGCTCACGGCATACGAGTACACCGGTTGGTACAAAATCAACGCCGGCGTTTCGTCCGCAAAGCGCGCTTGAAAACTATCATAGAGCCGTGCCCGCTCAGCAATTGACGAGCTGACCCGTGCGCGTTCGAGTAGTTCACTGATGGCGCGGTTCTCATACCCGCTGTAGTTCAAGCCAGTATCAATTTCCGTTTGATGCCAGAACAAATACGGGTCCGGATCAGCGCTGCTTTCCAGGCTCACCATTGCCAGCACGGCCTCAAACTGCCGACCCGGCAGCACACTGCCATAAAGCTCCGCGGCCGGCACCAGCTGCAAAGTAGCTTGCACGCCTATTTCCTTCCAACTATCAACGGCCAACTTGCCAAGCGTCCGGCCAAGCTCGTCGTCCGCGGATGTGAGCGTAAACGCCAGGCGCTTTAATTGCTTCTCACGGGCGTAGCCATCAGTGCCCGCCAGCGCATCCACGGGCAATTGCCAATTGGCCATCGCCAACAACTCGGCTGCCCGCTTCGGCTCAAATGCTACTGTCTGAAGGTCAGGCTTGTGCGCCCAGGTGCCCTCAGCAACCGGTCCACGCGCCACAATACCCTGCCCCTGCAAAGTTTGGTCCACAAACCCCTGCCGGTTCAGCCCCAGCAGCAAGGCCTGCCTTACTTTCTTCTCCACAAAGAATTCCACTGCCGCATTGCGCTGATTTAAAAAAATCACACCGAATTTTGGGACAGGCGCAGAGTACACCTGCAGTTTGGTGTCTGCCAACATGGCGCCCACCGCATCAAACGGTGCGCCGCCCATGCCCATCACCGTGCCATCCCGCAGCGCACTCAGCGCAGCACTTTCATCCGGCACAAACCGCATACGCACACTTTCCAACCTCGGCGCCGGGCCATAGTGATTAGGATTTGGCGTGAGCACCGCTTCCTGCAGTGTGCCATCAGAATTCGATATCAACTCCTTCAGCATAAACGGGCCGGCACCCACCAGCCGCGCGTTCGCCGGATGGCGACCCAACTCACCTGCGACAGCGGGCGCAAACACATGCGCCGGTTGCACATAAAAAACAAGTTGTTCCAAAAACGGTGCATTTGCTTCTGGCAGCGTGAACTTCAGCGTGGTTGCGTTAAGTTTGGCAACAATCACATTGCTCCACAACACCGATAAATCCGGAGCACCCGGAAACTCAGGCGACTGCAAAAGCTTCACCGAGAACAGAATATCATCTAGTGTGAGGGGAAGCCCGTCGGACCACCGCAGGCCCTGCCGCAGAACAAATGTATAAGACAGGCCGTCAGCACTTACCGCCCAGCTCGCTGCCAGATCGGGAACCGGCAGCCCGCTTGCATCCAGCCGCATTAGACCCGCCTGAGTAAGTGCCGCCAGATCGCGATCAGGTGGCGTCTGCGAGCGCAGCAGCGGATTTAAGAACGTTGGCTGCCCAACTACGGCCTCAACATAAACGCCGCCGTTGGCTGGCGAATACGACACCTCCAAACCCGAGGATTGAGCTAATAACAACGCGCCCACCAAACCCAACCCGGTGGTGGCAATCAGCAACTGCCATCCGATTACGCGCATTGCAGGTAGAAGCGAAACGCTTGTGGCTGAGGCTGGCGCGCCCCAAATGAGCGCGAGGAATGCGGCTTAGCCGCTTATGACGACGTTCACGATGGCCGTGGCGAAGAACAAAAACGACAGTACAATTGTGAAATTGAAGAGCAGTTTCTCGACGCCACGCCGCGCCCGAAATACACCACCCTCACTGCTGCCGCTAATGCCGCCCAAACCAGCGCCTTTGCTCTGAAGCACAATCGCGGCAATCAGCGCAATCGACACTACAATTTGAATAAGATTTACGTAAAAAGCCACAGCCCCAGTCCTCCGCTAACTGCGCGAATTATAACACCGCAAACACGCCCCAACCTTCGCTTTCTAAGCAGATTTTCTAACAATAATCTTACTGCCAACTTTGGACGCGCTGGTATACTCTAAGGACAAATGAGCAAAAAGCTTACAGCATTCAACAAAAATGGAGCCCGCCGGTGAATAACCCTAAAATTCGCAACGCATTCGTTTACGTGTTGATCTTTTTGGCGCTCGCGGCCATCCTTTACTCGGTTCGCGCTCAAACCCCCGCCAAAGAAGTGCTCTCGCTGGGCGAAATCCGTGATGCAATTGTTCGCAATGAAGTGGAGAAAATTGCAGTCGCCGAAGAAAACTTGACAGTTTATTTCATGCCGTCGTCATCGCACAGTATTGCGGTGGCACGCGTTGAAGGCAAGTCCACCGCCGCTGAGCAGCTGGTGTCTCTGGGCGTTCCGCAGGAGAGCCTTGCGCGCATCAAGTGGGATGTGCAGCGCCCCAGCGACTGGGGCAACATTATGGCCCTGCTGAGCTATAGCTTGCCGGCCGTCTTTGTTGTGGGGTTCATATATTTCATGATGCGGCAGGCGCAGGGCACAAACAATCAAGCCATGCAATTTGGCAAGAGCCGCGCCCGCGTATTCAACAGCGATCAGCCTGCCATCACCTTTGATGATGTAGCGGGTGTCGATGAATCGAAAGCAGAATTACAGGAAGTGGTAGAGTTTCTCAAAGAACCGGAAAAATTTGTGGGTCTCGGCGCCAGAATTCCGAAGGGCGTTCTGTTGGTTGGCCCTCCAGGCACCGGCAAGACACTGCTTGCAAAAGCATGTGCCGGCGAAGCGGGCGTTCCGTTCTATTCAATCTCCGGATCTGAGTTTGTGGAGATGTTTGTGGGCGTCGGTGCCAGCCGTGTTCGTGATTTGTTTGAGCAAGCAAAGCGCCAAAGCCCGTGCATCATCTTTGTAGACGAGATTGATGCCGTAGGGCGCCAGCGCGGCGCTGGACTGGGCGGCAGCCACGATGAGCGTGAGCAAACACTCAACCAAATTCTGGTTGAGATGGACGGATTTGACACCGACACACATGTAATTGTGGTAGCGGCAACAAACCGCCCCGACATCCTGGACCCGGCCCTGCTGCGTCCCGGCCGCTTTGATCGCCGCGTGGTGATCGACCGCCCGGACATCAAGGGCCGTGAAGCAATTTTCAAAGTTCACGTGAAAGGAAAGCCGCTTGCGCCGGACGTAAACCTGCCGATGCTAGCCAAAGCCACACCGGGGCTCGTGGGAGCAGACATTGAAAACACCGTCAACGAAGCCGCCATTCTGGCA
>CANNEJ010000141.1 GCA_947503585.1 Anaerolineales bacterium
AAAAAAGGTGGCCGGGGCTGGCTCACAGCTCCAGCGCCACGGTGCGCTTGCCCGATGAAGCCGGGCCCTCAATCGCAACCGGAGTTGGCAGGCGCGGCGTCATTAACGCGCGCGCGGTTTGCGTACGGGGCCGGCTGGCCGAGAGCCGCGCTGCGCTTGTCGCGCTGCGGGCTTTGCTGCGGATGCAGGCGCGGGTTGGCTGCGGGCTTTTGCAGGACCGGCTGGCCGGGAGCCGCGCTGCGCTTGTCGCGCTGCGGGCTTTGCTGCGGATGCAGGCGCGGGTTGGCTGCGGGCTTTTGCAGGACCGGCTGGCCGGGAGCCGCGCTGAACCTGTGTAGCTGCGGGCTTTGCAGCGGGCGCGGGAGCGGGGCGGCTTCTGCCTTTGGGCTTGCTCGGCGCGCTGCGCTGCAGCACTTCTATCTCGCTCTTGTTTAGCAGGCGCCACTCGCCCGGTGCCAGGCGGCCCAGCTGCAGCGTGCCCAGCCGCACGCGCTGCAGGCGCCGCACGGTCAGGCCCAGTGCCAGCGCCACGCGCCGGATTTGATGCTTGCGGCCTTCGCGCAGCACAACCTTCACCCATGATCCGGACGAGCTCTCGTACATTGTCTCTACTTCTGCGGGCAAAGTGTGGTCGCCGCCTTCAAGCACCAGCCCGCGCCGCCCTGTTGCCAGCTGCTGCGCATCCGGGATGCGGTCCAGCAGCACGTGGTATTCCTTCTCATGCCCATAACGCGGGTGCGTGAGCGCGTTAGTGAGCGCACCGTCATTCGTCATCAGCACAAGCCCTTCGCTGTCCGCATCCAGCCGGCCCACGGGGTACAGCCGGCCGGGCAGGTTAACCAGCGCTCGCACTCCCGTCCGGTCATTTTGCGGCGCAAGCGTGCACTCAATGCCGCGCGGTTTGTTCAGCGCCACATAGCACAGCGCTTCAAAGCGCATCATCGGCACAAAGTCAACTTCAATCTTGTCCAGCGCTGCGTCTGCTTTCTCGCCCAGCTGTGGCTTGCGCCCGTTGAGCAGCACGCGGCCGGCGGTAATTAATTCTTCGCAATGCCGCCGCGAGCCGAAGCCGCCGTGTGCCAGAATCTTTTGCAGGCGTTCTTCTGCCATGTCAGCTGCCCGGCTGCGAGTTTGGTTCGGGTTGCAGTGTGTCTTCCAGCGGTGCCGCAAGCGCCATTTGCGCGTCCTCCTCCTCGGGGAGCACCGGTTCGGTCAGCAAGTCCGGCATCTCGCCCAGCTCGTTCAGGCCAAAGTGCTGCAAAAAGGTGGGTGTGGTGCCGTATAACACCGGGCGTCCGGGTCCGTCTGCGCGGCCCACTTCATCCACCAAACCCTTGCCCAGCAAATTTTGGAACACGCTGTCCGAGTTGACGCCGCGAATTTCATCCACTTGCGGGCGTGTGACTGGCTGCCGGTAGGCAACGATTGCGAGCGTTTCAAGTGCGGCTTGCGAGAGGCGCTGGCGGCCGCCCACACCCAGCAGCAACTCAAGATACGGTGTGGCAGCCGGCGCCGTTGTAAGTTGCACTTGATCGCGCGTGCGCTGCAGGCGCAGGCCGCGCGTGGCGTAGTGCTCTTGCAGCTCGAGCAGGGCAGCCTGCACTGCGGCGCTGCTTGCACCAGTTACGCTCGCCAGGCGGGGAAGTGATTGCGGACCATCTGCCACAAACAGCAGCGCTTCCAGCAAAGCTGGAAGCGCCAGGTCAGCGGTCAACGCCTGCGGCGCGCCGTCAGTATTCATTGGTGGAGAACTAAGTCAGCTGCGCCAGTCCTCTGCAGCTGCGGATTTCCAAGTGCGCAGTTCAGGCCTTCTTGTCCGAATTTTCTGAAGTGGCATCGGTGCCGTCGCCGGCCTTCAGGCCTTTGCGAAATTCAGAGATGCCACGCCCCAGCTCGCCGCCCATTTTTCCTATCCGGCCGACGCCAAAAAGCACAAGCACAATCACCAAAATGATAGTCAGTTCCAAGGGTCCAAATTTCATTTCTTTGCTCCTGTCTAAAACTCGCGGTTTCCGCGCACGGATGTATTTTCGCACAAAAGCCGCGACTCCGCCTTGCCCGCAAACCGGCAGTTTGCCCCGAACGTGCGCGGTATACTGCGCCGAAGCGCCTGCCTGCAAGAGTTGCGGCGCCGCTGTAACCGTGCGCCGCCCTCACTTTTCCCCGCTCGCCTTGACTGTACTTCTTTCATGAAGGTTCTGCTCGTCAATGATTGTCCGGATCGGATGCGAATTTCCGATTTTTACCTGCAGGCGTTCCAGGAAATCGGGGCTGAAGTTGAGGTGCTGGACCTGTACTATGCCGCAATGGACCGGGATGGCTTCAGCCGCGCTGGCGCCCCGCAAGTAGAGCTGGCTGCCGGCCGGCTGGCTAAACGCTTTTTGCGCCGTGCGTGGACGGTGCGCGATGAAACCCGGGTGCGCCTGCTGCAGCGCGCTGCCGCGCTGCAGCCTGAGATTATGGTTTTCATGGGCAACATTCAAGTGCCGCTGGAACTTCTGCAGGAACTGAAGCAGCGCTGGCCGCAATGTGTGTTGGGCAACTTGTTGATGGAGCCCTTTCCCGTGGGCAACGCATTGCTGCGCAACGCCATTCCGCTTTACGATTGCATCTTCACGTTTTCCAAGTTTCAAGTTGCGCAGCTCTACTGGTTCCACGCGCAGCAGGTGGTGTGGCTGCCGTTTGGCATGGCACCGGCGGTGCATCAGCGCGTAACGCTAAATGCTGCGGAGCAAGCGCGCTTTGGCAGCGCCGTGGCGTACATGGGCACGTGGCAGCCACATGTAGAGCTGTGGCTTGAGCCACTCGCCGGCCAGGACCTGAAGATCTGGGGCAATCAGTGGTACCGGTCCGCCGGGCATGCGCAGCTTGTGTCCAAGTGGCAGGGCGAGGGCGCCGGCCTTTATCAAGACATGGCGAAGATTGTGGGCGCCAGCAGTGTGATTTTCAACATGGTGCGGTTTCACAACGGCAATGGGCATTCGATGAAAACTTTTGAGATTCCGGCGTGCGGCGGATTTATGCTGACCAATCGCACGGATGAGCAGCTTGAGTTCTTTGCCGAGGACGATGGCGCCGCATATTATTCCACCGCTGCGGAGCTTTTGGACAAGCTAAAGTTTTATCTGGGCCACTCCGCCGCGCGCACCCGGATTGCAGAACGCGGGCACAAGCTGGCGCAGCAGCATTCTTATGCGGCACGCGCGCGCCAAATTTTGGAAGTGCAGCGCACAATCAGCGGCCGCTGAAAATACGCGGAGCAGAGTGCACAGCGCGCCGCAACCTGTGACGCATCGCGCAGTGTCTAGCGCAGTGTGCGCTAAAGCATCAGCGCAGCGGGCGCTGCCGGGCGTGACTGAATTGGCACGTGCTGCTGGCTGCCCGACGCAATTTCAAACGCAGCCATTAGCTCCACCACATGCGCAGCCAGCTCGCCGCTGGCGCGGTGCGGCTCACCGCTGTTAATGCTGCGCGCCATATCCACCACGCCCACTCCGCGCTGAATATCTGCGCGTCCTGCCAGCGGCAGGTCACGCCACTCGCCTGTCGCCACTTCCCACACGCGCACCGGCCCGCCAAATGTATTCGGGTCTGCTACGGCCAGCGTGCCCTGTGTTCCATAGATTTCAAGCACGGGCAGGTTGTGGCGCCAGACATCAAAGCTCATCACAATCGTGGCTATCGCACCGCCGTGAAAATCAACCGTGCCGGTGATGTGCGTGGCAACGCTTACCGGCAGCACCTGGCCCTTGATGGTTTCGTGGGCGGCGGTGCGCTGCTCAAATGTGCGCTTGGTGGCGCCGGTCACGCGCCGTGCCGGCCCCAGCAGATTCACCAGTGTGGTTAGGTAATACGGTCCCATGTCAAACATCGGGCCGCCGCCCAGCTGGTAATAGAAGCCGGGGTTGGGGTGCCAGCTCTCGTGTCCGTGGCACACCATGAATGCACTTGCAGCCACGGGATCGCCAATCAGGCCGGTGTCAATGGCGTGGCGCGCAGTTTGACCGCCCGCGCCCAGAAATGTGTCTGGTGCGCAGCCCACGCGCCGATCATTGGCTGCCGCCACATTTAATATCAGGCGCGCATCGGAGGGGGTGAGTGCCAGCGGCTTCTCGCTGTAGACGTGCTTGCCAGCCTGCACCACCTGCAGGCTCACCGCCACATGCGCCGCGGGCACGGTGAGGTTAATTACCAGGTCGATCTCCGCGTTTAGCAGCAGGTCCGCCACACTCTGGGCGCGCAGTTGGTGCGTAGCAGCAAACTGTTGCGCGCGTGCGTTATCCAGGTCGGCGCAGGCAATAATGCGCACGTCTGTTGGAAAGTGGGCGCAGCCGGTAATGTAAGCCGGTGCAATGTTGCCGCAGCCAATCAGTCCGATGTTCATGGGTAGGTTCGTCTCCGTTTGGTTAGCGGCTGGCCCAAAGCAGGCCGCGCTTCACAATCTCGCGCGCCTCGGGCACATCAAAGTCCGCGAGCACATGCCCGAGCGCGCAGTAGGCAACGCGGCCGGCGCCCCACTGGCGCGTCCATGCCACCGGCATCACAGTGCCGGCAATCCACGGCGCGTGGGCGCCGTCAAATGTTGTGGTGGCAAGCACCTGATTGTTGGGGTCAACGTGCATGTAGTACTGCTCAGAGTGCATCGCGAATCCGGAAAGGCCAGTTGTAATCGGGTGCGTAGGATTGCTGATCTCTACGCGATAGTCAATGATGTTTCCCGGATGCGCCACCCATTGGCCGCCAACCATGAACTGGTAGTCCGTGTTATCGCGGAACGCATCCGCCATGCCGCCGTGCCAGCCGGCGAGGCCCACGCCGCTTTGTACAGCCGCCTGCAAGTTGCGGCAATGCTCGGCGGGCAGTGCGCTCATCGTCCACACTGGCACAATCAAATCCAGCTTGTTCAAGCGGGCGGGGTCGAGCAGCACATCCAGCGTTAGCGCAGTTTCGCACTCGAAACCCTGCGCACCCAGCAGCGCACTAAAGAGCGCCGCGGTTTCATGCGGCTGATGCCCGTCCCAGCCGCCAGCTAAAAACAGCGCAGACTTTTT
>CANNEJ010000142.1 GCA_947503585.1 Anaerolineales bacterium
CCGCAACCCACATCATGGCTGAAGACAAGCTCGTATCGCGCAGCGAAGACTTCAACGAGTGGTACAACACGCTCGTGCTGCGGGCCGACCTCGCGGATTACGGCCCGGTGCGCGGCACAATGATTATCAAACCCTACGGCTGGACGCTGTGGGAAAACATGCAGCAGGCGCTGGACCGGCGCTTTAAGGCGACCGGCCATTTGAACGCCGGGTTCCCGATGCTCATCCCGCGCAGCTTTATCGAGCGGGAAGCCTCGCATGTCGAGGGCTTCTCTCCCGAGCTGGCGGTGGTGACGGTGGGCGGCGGCAAAGAACTTGAAGAGCCGCTCGTCGTGCGCCCGACGTCGGAAACCATCATCGGCTATGCATACTCAAAGTGGATCAAATCGTATCGCGACCTGCCGGTACTGATTAATTTGTGGAACAGCGTGGTGCGCTGGGAGTTGCGCACCAAATTGTTTTTGCGTACGCAGGAATTTTGGTGGCAGGAGGGCCATACGGCGCATGCCACGCACGCGGAGGCGCAGGCAGAGACCCTGCAGATGCTGGATGTGTATCTGGACTTTGCGCGCAACGAGGCGGCGCTGCCCGCGTACACCGGGCGCAAGAGCGCATCGGAAAAGTTTCCGGGCGCGGATGTGACCTACTCGCTGGAAGCGGTGATGGGCGACGGCAAGGCGCTGCAGGCTGCCACTTCCCACAATCTCGGGCAGAACTTTGCGCGTGCGTTTGATATCAAGTACCTCGACCGCGGCAATGAGCTGCAGCATTGCTGGACAACCTCCTGGGGGCTTTCCACGCGCTTCATCGGCGCGATTGTGATGGCACACGGCGACGACCAGGGATTGGTGCTGCCGCCACGACTGGCACCGCATCAAGCGGTGATCGTGCCAATCTACAAAAGTGAAGAAGAGCAGGCAATGGTGCTGGAGGCTTGCCAGCGGGTGCGCGCCATGTTGGCAGACGCCGGCGTGCGCGTGATTGCGGATTTGCGGGAAGGCCTGTCGCCCGGTTTTAAGTTCAATGACTGGGAGATGCGCGGTGTGCCGCTGCGCATTGAGATTGGCCCGAAAGATGTGGCCAAAGAATCCGTCGCACTGGCGCGCCGCGATATTCCGGGCAAGGCCGGAAAATCATTTGTGCCGGTGGCGGGCTTGGCAGCAGCCATCATAGCCAAGCTTGATGAGATTCAGCAGAACATGCTGGCTCGGGCGACCGAATTCAGGGATGCCAACACCAGCCACCCGCGGGATTTCGCGGGGTTGGCGGCGGCAGTTGTGAATGGGTTTGCGCGGGCATGGTCGTGCGGAAAGCCGGAGTGTGACGCCGCAATCAAGGAACAGACCAAGGCCACCAATCGCTGCATTCCGCTGGACCAGGTGCCGGGTGGGGGTCCATGCGTTTATTGTGGCGAGCCGGCAACGGAACAAGCCTATTTTGCGCGGGCGTACTAAGCTGGCGCGCTGCCACGCGAAAGCTGGACAGACACCGCATTGTGGCCGTTCGGCAGATTTAGGAGTGGAAACGCTGGAGTTTTCGATCCGGGCAGCGCATCGTATTTACTTGGCTGGTGGTATACTTCGCGGGCTGTCTTCGGTCGGCAAATAATGTTTAATGTGCTTTGAAGGATTGGAAGGAGACTTAGCGGGATGACACTGCCAAAAGAAAGCAAAGATCAGGCGATCAAGGATTTTCAACGCGACACCAGTGATACCGGTTCGCCTGAAGTTCAGATCGCAATCCTCACGCGGCGCATTGAGCAATTGACCGGTCATTTGCGCACGCACAAGAAGGACGAGCATTCCCGGCACGGCTTGTTGGGTTTGGTGAGCAAGCGCCGCCGGCACCTTACATACTTAAACCGGCACGCACCGGATTCTTACAACGCAGTAACAGAGCGCCTCGGAATCCGCCGGCGCTAAAAATCGTTTGTGGGCATGGTGCGCCGGGGGCGGCGCAGATGCCCGTGGCACAATCGGCTAGGCAACCGGTTGGGCATTGGAAAGAGAGTGGGAATCCGTTCCCGGCCAACTGCCACTTTGTTTCCAGTCCCTAACCCCCTTGTCCAGCCACATGCAGTAATGGCGGCTGCATCCGATTACGCGGAGCAGTCATACAAGGAGTCCTGTCTATGTCCAACGTAAAACAATACAATGTGGTTGTCGGCGGCAATCTGCTTACCGTGGAAACGGGCAAGCTGGCCAACCTGGCGGGCGGTGCGGTCACCGTGCGCTGCGGCGACACAATGCTACTGGCAACGGCCACGATGGGGCGGCAGCCCCGGGCTGGCATCGACTTTTTTCCGCTGAGTGTCGATTTTGAAGAGCGCCTTTACTCAATTGGAAAAATCCCCGGCTCTTTCTTCCGGCGTGAAGGCCGGCCAAGCGAGGAAGCCATTCTTGTCTCGCGGCTGATTGACCGTCCGCTGCGCCCGTTGTTCCCCAAAGACCTGCGCAATGAAGTGCAGCTCATCATTACTGCGCTTTCGGCAGACCATGTAAATCCGCCGGACATTCTGGCGATAGTGGGTGCGAGCGCTGCGCTCACAATCTCGGATGTGCCGTTTGGTGTGGCACCTTTTTCCGGCCCCATCGGCGCTGTGCGCGTCGGGTTGATTGATGGCGAGTTCGTGCTCAATCCCACTTACGAGCAAATGGCAGTTTCGAAACTTGATCTGCGTTTGGCGGGAACGCGTGAGGCGGTACTAATGGTCGAGTGCGCTGCCAATGAAGTGCCGGAGGATCAGCTGGTTGCCGCGCTCGAGCTGGCCCACAAATCCATTGCGCCCATAATCGACTTGCAAGTGCAGATGGCCAAGGAGATTGGCAAGACCAAGCGCACAGATTACCCGTCTTTCAAGCAGGATCCTGCGCTGCTAGAGCGCGTTGCGACGCATAGCCGCGCGCGCGTTGCCAGTGCGTTGAAGGATGTGGCTAATAAGGAAGACCGCAATGCGGCGCTGGACGTGATTGAGGCTGAGGCGGTGGCTGCGCTTGCGACCACCGAAGTCACGGGCGACGCTGTGAAGGATTGTTTCCACAGCGTGCTCAAGGCCGAAGTGCGGCGTGAGATTGTGGATCATTCCCGCCGGCCGGACGGCCGCGGCTTGCGCGAGATCCGGCCAATCAGCATCGAGACCGGGCTGAGCCCGCGCGCCCATGGCTCCGGTTTGTTCACCCGGGGCGAGACGCAGATTCTGAGCCTGGCTACGCTGGGCACGCCGCGCGATGCGCAAATGCTGGATACGCTGTCGCCCCAGACCTCCAAGCGCTACATGCATCACTACAACTTTCCACCTTACTCCACGGGTGAGGCGCGTTTCTTGCGCGGCTCATCGCGGCGGGAGATTGGCCACGGGGCGCTGGCGGAGCGTGCGCTGTTGCCGGTGCTGCCGTCAGAGGAGGAGTTTTCATACACGCTGCGCGTTGTGTCAGAGGCGCTGTCTTCCAATGGCTCCACTTCGATGGCGTCGGTCTGCGGATCAACTTTGGCATTGATGGACGCGGGTGTGCCCATTCGCAAGCCGGTGGCCGGCATCGCCATGGGTTTGGTGAAGCAGGACGACAAATACGTAATCCTCACCGACATTCAGGGTATGGAAGACCACTTGGGAGATATGGATTTCAAAGTTGCCGGCACGGACGAAGGTATCACGGCGCTGCAGATGGATATCAAGATCACCGGGCTGACGCCGAAGGTGATGGCATCGGCGCTGGCCCAGGCGCGCGAGGCGCGCTTGGATATTCTGGGCAAGATGGCTGCGCACATTGCGGCGCCGCGGGCGGATCTCTCGCCCTTTGCGCCCCGGCTGTACGTGATGATGGTGCCTGAATCAAAGATTGGTGCGATCATCGGGCCAGGCGGAAAGGTTATCCGCGCCATTCAAGAGGAGACCGGCGCCAAGATTGATATTGGCGATGGTGGGCGCGTGGTCATTGCGTCGGCCGATGGCGAGGCGGCACAGCGTGCCATGCAGCGCATTTCGGAACTGATTGAGACCGCCGAGATCGGCAAGCTTTACACCGGCCGCGTGGTGCGCATCGAGTCGTTTGGTGCGTTTGTGGAAATCATGCCGGGCACCGACGGGCTGGTGCACATCAGTCAGCTGGCTGACTTTCGGGTGGAACAGGTGGAAGATGTAGTAAAGCTGGGCGAGGAATTGACAGTGATGGTGATTGACGTCGATAACGGCGGAAAGATCCGCCTCTCGCGACAGGCGGTTTTGGAAGGCTGGACGGCGGAAGAGGCGCGCTCGCGCGACCGCAAACCAAGCGGTGGCGGCGGTGATCGTGGCGGACGGGGTGGTGACCGGGGCGGACGCGGCGGCGATCGCGGTGGCCGCCCGCCGCGCCGCTAAGCGCAACCTTTCTTTAGCAGTGCTATGCAAGGAAGCACCCCGTTTTGCGGGGTGCTTCTGCGGTTATAGTGGCGGCGCAAAACTTGCGCTCGGAGCCTGGGCAGTTTTTGCAAGTGGATATGGCGCAAGCAGAGCATCCGCAATGGTAAAAATAGACACTGATAGTGGGCTGGCCGGTCCAGCAATATAGGAGCAACTACTAATGAGCGAAACAAACGGAAGCGGTTCAACATCCAGCTTGATGGCGGAGACAGAAAATTACAGTGCGTGGCTTTCGCAAGAGCCGGATGGCGAAGTGTCATACCATTTGGAATTGGGGCAGGCAACGCTGCACTTCTTTCAGGAAGAGTGGGACGAGTTTTTGAAGTTGACCCAGTCTCTGTAGACTGAACGCGCACTGTGGATTGCGAGGCGTTTGCGGAGCTGCTGGCGCCGCGCGGACAGCAGGCGCTGCAAGCAGCCATGGCTGCCGGTCTGCATGAGAAAAATCTGCTCCCGGATCTGGAGCGGCTGCGCAAAGAGTACGGCAACGGCCTGGCGCGGGCGGCGGTTGAGATGGCACTGCTGCGCACGCGGGCGGCATCAAAGTTCAGCCGGGCGCACGAAATGTACTTCACGCGGGATGCGCTTGAGCAGGCATCGGGCGAGCGCATCAGCAGCCACCGGGCGCAGCGCTTTGCGGACTACGCGAG
>CANNEJ010000143.1 GCA_947503585.1 Anaerolineales bacterium
TCACATTCCGGCAACACAGAAGAGACACTGGCTGCGTTTGAAGCGGCGCACGCGTGCGGTGCCAAGTTGATCGTCATCTCCACCGGCGGCCGGCTGGCGCAGCGCGCCGCTCAAACCGGTTGCACCTTCTGGCCGTTTGAGTACGCCAGCCAGCCGCGGGCGGCACTGGGCTATGCGCTAATGCTGCCGCTTGGGCTGCTGGCGCGCCTCGGATTCATACCCGACCCCGCCGCACTGGTAAAAGAAGCACTGGCGGTGCTGCTCGCACAGCAGCCGGCGCTGCGCCGCGAGTCGCCGGCAGTTGCCAACCCCGCCAAGCGCCTTGCCGGGCAAATGGTTGACCGCACGGTGCTGCTGTTTGCCGCAGAGCCGCTGACGGCGGTGGCACGGCGCTGGCGCGGCCAGATTGCCGAGAACGCCAAGGCCTGGGCGCAGACTGACGAGCTGCCGGAAATGAACCACAACGCCATCGCCGGCATCGAGCGCCCGGAGGCGCTCATCACGCGCAGCTTTGTGCTGTTTCTAAACTCTGGCTTGTACCACCCGCGCAACGCCGCCCGCATGCAGTGGACACGCGCGCACTTTATGCAGAACGGCTACAACTGCGATGCGGTGGCGGCCGCCGGCAGCGGGCGCCTGGCGCAGATGCTCTCCGTGCTGCACTATGGCGACTACGTAAGTTACTATCTGGCGATTGCAAATGGAGTTGACCCCACGCCGATTGATTTGCTTTTGCGCCTGAAGGCGCACATGGCAAAGATTTAACCCGCGGGCCGCAGGGCACCAACCGCCATGTCTTTCGAAGCCGCCAACCTGCCCAAGATCTTCTCGCTGTATTTGAAGATCCGGCAGTATCCGATGCTGGCGCGCATCATCCGCGAGCGCATGCGCGGTGAGCTGCAGCAGCGCGGTATTGTGAGCGCTGCAACCCTCGAGAAGGAAGTACGCGAGCGCGCCATTGCATCGCAGCGCCTCGAGGGCATTCGGGATCCCGAGGCCGAGGAGCTGCCGGATGTGTGGGAGGAGCGCAAAGAACACGTGCGCGACCAAATCACGGACTTCTACTTTGCCTACAACCTGCAGGATGAGTTGTTTGATGAGATTGTGGCCGGGCTGATTCAGGAGCGCACGGGGCAGGCACCCAAGGTGAGCTTTTCCTACACGCCCGAGGCTGCGCCGATTGACGTGCTCTTCCGCGACGGCGAGCAAATTGAAAAAATGCCGCCTGATCAGCAGCAGCGCGTGGCGCACCATCTCGAAGAAATTATTGTTGTCATCATCAAGGCCATCATCAGTGACCGGCTGGATTTTGTGGGCGTAGCCAAGCAGTGGCTCACCATTGAGGATTTGCAGGGCATTCGCAAGCGGCGCTTTGGGCGCGGCAAGATTGGCGGCAAGGCGGCCGGCATGCTGCTGGCCTGGAAGATTCTGCAGGCCGAGCCCGCCATTGGCAGCAATGTCTCCATCCCGGTTTCGTATTTTGTTGGCACGGATGTTTTTCACGACTTCAAGCGCAGCAACGGCTTGATGTATGTAACCAACCAGAAGTACAAAACCCTCTCGCAAATTCGCGAAGAGTATCCGGCCATCCAACAGGGCTTTGCGGCCGGGCAAATGCCGGAGCATGTGCGCGATGAATTGCGCGTTCTGCTGGACGATATCGGGCGCACGCCGCTGGTGGTGCGCTCCTCCAGTTTGTTGGAAGACTCAGCCGGCACTGCATTTGCCGGCAAATACGACAGCTTTTTCTGCCCCAATCAGGCCGGCACCGAGGAAAACCTGGAGCGCCTGACGTGGAGCATCTCGCAGGTGTACGCCAGCGTGTACAGCCCCGACGCGCTGATTTACCGGCAGCGCATGGGTCTGGTGGACTACGACGAGCGCATGGCAATTTTGCTGCAGGTGGTGGAAGGCGAGCGCCACGGCGACTATTTCTATCCACCGCTGGCCGGCGTGGCGTTCGGGCGCAACCCGTTCCGCTGGACGCAGCGCATTCGGCGCGAAGACGGCCTGGCGCGGCTGGTGTTCGGGCTGGGCACGCGCGCAGTGGAACGCACGGATGATTACACTCGCCTCGTGGCGCTCAGCCACCCACTGCTGCGCCCGGAAGCGGATGCAGGCGCCATCCGGCATTACTCACAGCATCAAGTGGACCTGCTTAACCTGGCCACGAACGCACTGGAGACTCACCCGCTGGCAGCGGTACTGCGCGGCGACCTGCCGTGGGTCCGGCAGCTGGTTTCCGAAGAGAAGGATGGCTACCTGCAGCCGCTCTTCATGAACAGCCCGACCATCAGCCCCGCAAGCCTTGTGCTGACGTTTGATCCTCTTCTCAAAAATACGCAGCTGGTGCCGCGCCTCAAGCAGGTGCTGCGCAGCCTGGCAAACGAATATGGGCGCCCGGTGGATGTGGAGTTCACCGCGCGCATCGGCGGGGCGCGTGGCAATGCAGAGGTGGAGATTTGCCTGGTGCAATGCCGGCCGCAGAGTGTGCGCAGCGAAGAACAGGGCGGCACCATCCCGCCGGACGTGCCCGCGCAAGACCGGCTGTTTGCCACGCGCGGCATGATGACCGGCGGCGAGGTAACGGGGATTACGCATGCCGTGTTTGTGCCACTGGCCGAATACAATGCGCTGGGCGAGGCCACGCGCAAGCTGGCGCTTGCGCGCGTGGTGGGGCGCGTCAACCAGGCGCTTGAAGGCTGCCAGTTTGTGTTGATTGGCCCCAACCGCTGGGGCAGCAGCAATCCGGATCTGGGCGTGAAGGCCACCTACGCGGATGTTTACAATACGCGCATGCTGATAGAGATTGTGCGCAGCGTGCCCGGCGGGCGCACCAAACCCGAGGCTTCGCACGGCACGCACTTCTTTTTGGATCTGGTTGAAGCGCGGATTTTTCCGCTGGCAGTGTTTCCGGATGAGCCCGGTGGCTGGTTTGACGAGCAGCGCCTGCTGGCTGCCCCCAACCTGCTAGCCAGCCTCTGCCCGCAAGACGCCGAGTTTTCTGATTGCGTGCGTGTGATTGACCTGCAGGCGCTGGCCTACGGCCAAACGCTAACGGTAACGATGGACGCAGAAGATGAGCAGGCGCTTGGTTACTTTCGCACTGAACCCATGCACTAATTTGCGCGCGTAGCGGGCGCGCTGCCGGCGATGTCGCGCAGGCGCTGCAGCGCGCCGTGCCATGGCTCGCCCACGGTATTGCGCAGCGGAAGCTTTACAGCCTGCAACCGCGCGCCAATCTTGAGCAGCTGTTCCGGCAGCAGCGCAGCATTGTTGTCCAGCAGTGCGCGCGTCAAGACAGCGCTGTAGTGCCCCGCCCATTGCCACTCCAGCCGAAAGCGGTCCGCCTTCACCCAATAGTCGCGCTTCTCCCACGCTGCCACGCTCTCATTAATCGTTGCGTCAATTTCGCGCAAGCACAGCGCCACAAACGCCGCCATGTCGCGCGCCGCATCATCGGGCTGCGCCTTCGATGCCAACTCACGCAGCGTCAAGCCCACGGCCTTGCATAGTTGCGTGCGCAGTTTGCCGGCGGACTCGTGCTTGATGAGGCGGCTCATGCCAGGTCCTGCGCTGCTTTGGCGCACCAGCTGCTGGCGCGTGAAAATGTGACCGCTTGATTTGCAAAGCGTTTGCGCATCACACGCAAAGCCTGCGGGTTGCTGTCCACCAAAAGAAAGCTGCGGCCGAGCTCGAGAGCGGCTGCCCCCGTGGTGCCGCTGCCCGCAAAAAAATCCAGCACCAAATCTCCGGGGCGCGATGACGCCTGCAGAATGCGCCGCAAAACCCCCAGCGGTTTCTGCGTTGGATAGCCGGTTTTCTCCTTGCCGGTTGGGCTCACAATCGTATGCCACCAGGTATCGGTGGGCAGCTTGCCGCGCGCAGCTTTTTCCGGGCCCACCAGCGCCGGCGCCATATACGCAATGCGCGCCACGGCTGCCGTATCGAAGTGGTAGCGCCTGGCGTCCTTCACGTACATCAGAATGTTGTCGTGCTTGGCCGGCCAGCGCCGGGTTGCGCGCGCGCCGTAGTCATACGCCCAGATGATTTCATTAAGGAAGTTGCTGCGCCCGAATATTTGGTCCAGCAGCACCTTGCAATAGTGCACCTCGCGGTAGTCGATATGGAAGTAGAGCGATCCTGCCGGCGCCAACACGCGGTGCGCCTCGCGCAGCCGCGGTTCCAGAAACGCAAGGTAGTCGTCAAAGGCATCGCCAAAAGCCTGTGAGCCTACGCGCAAAGTTTCATAGCGCTGGCCTTGGAAGCCCGTGCGGTCACCGTTGGCGCTGCGCCGGGTGCGCAGCTGTGTGCGCTGCTGCAGCTTGCCGGTGTTAAATGGCGGATCGATGTAGATCAGCGGCACGCAAGCAGACGGCAGTTTCTGTAGAACTTGCAGGTTGTCACCCTGCAGCACAGTGTTGGAGGTTAGAAGTTGAGTGCTGGGCATAAAACGCTAAGCAGTATAGCGCGCTAGCTTGGACTAATGCGGTTCACGTTGGCAACCAACCCGCCGGAAGAGTCGGGCGGATTACATGCACAGTCTATAAACACGCGCGGTTTCGGCTGCGGTGCGCTGCCAGCTAAAACCAGCTGCCTGCTTCAGGCCGCGCGTGCGCAAATCATCCGCAAGGCTGGTATCGACCACCAATGAAATTATGGCGGCGCCAAGTTGGCGGGCATCGTGCGGGTCGGCCACCAGATATGCAGCATCCCCCACCACTTCGCCCAGCGAGCTGCTGTTGCTGGTAATTACGGGCACGCCGCACGCCATCGCTTCCAGCGGCGGCAGGCCAAAGCCCTCGTACAGCGACGGGTAAATGAGGCAGGTGGCGCCGCGGTAGATGGCGGGTTTGTCCTGCTCAGTCACCGCCCCGATGAAGCGCACACTTTCTGCCACGCCCAACGCCTGTGCATCTTGCGGGAGCGTGGAGTGCGCGGGCAGCGCGCCCGCAATCACCAGCGGGTATTGGTCACCCACCGGGCCGTGTGCCCAGGTCCACGCAGAAATCAGCGCGCCTACATTCTTGCGCGGTTGAAATCCGC
>CANNEJ010000144.1 GCA_947503585.1 Anaerolineales bacterium
CCCTCCGCAACTCCGGTACCGACCGCACCCCCTCACCCGCTTTCAATTGCCGCGCTGCGCCAAGGCGAGTACCCGGGCAGCGAGCTGGCTGTGGAGCAACCGCTGGAAGCCGGCATTAACTATGCGCGCTCCATCGTCTCTTATCAATCCGAGGGGCTAAAAATCTACGCCCTGCTTACTGTTCCATTGGGGGTGCGACCCGCGGCGGGATGGCCGGTGATCATTTTTAATCACGGCTACATTGCGCCGGCTGAGTACCGCACCACTGAACGCTATGTAAATTACATGGGGGCCTTGTCACGGAGCGGCTACATTGTGTTGCGGCCGGATTACCGCGGGCACGGCAGCTCTGAGGGCGTGGCGCGTGGCGCGTATGGCACACCGGACTATGTCGTGGATGTGCTGAATGCCGTCGGTGCTATCAAACAATATGCCGATGCTGACCCGGCCCGCATTGGAATGTGGGGCCACTCGATGGGTGGCTACATCACATTGCGTGCGATGGTGACCACGCGCGACATCAAAGCCGGCGTGATCTGGGCTGGCGTGGTGGCATCCTACCCGGATCTGCTAACCAAATGGCGCACGCTTACTGGTAGCGCGGGGCCGGCCACTCCTGTGGCTGGCTGGGGCACCAGCTGGCGTCGGTCGCTCTCCAACACCTTTGGCAGCCCGACATTCAACCCGCAGTTCTGGGCCGATATCTCCGCCAATAGTTTTCTAACTGACCTCTCCGGTGCGCTGCAACTGCATCACGGCAGTATTGATAATGTTGTGCCCGCACTTTTTTCCGAGACACTCTATCAACAGCTGCGCGCTGCGGGCCAGCCGGCAGAGTTGTATCTGTACCCGCAGGGTGACCACAATATTCGCGTTGGTTTTGACGAGGCAATGCAGCGCACGCTACGGTTTTTTGAGGAGCACCTCAAATGATGGCCGGCAGATTACTTCCGGTACTGCTCTACGTAAATAGCCAACTTAGCCGCCTATTTCGGGCCAATTTCCCTTTTTGCGCTCTTAGGGTGGTTTACTTTGGGCTGTAACTGTGGAAGCCCTGTCTTGACAATCTCGCTAGTTATCTTGTACAATTAGACCAGTTAGCCATGCTGTTCAATTTGTTGGTACTCGTCCCCGTAATTTTGCTTCTCGTAATTGAGAAGCCTTTGCTGTTTGGGACGGCAGCGGTTCGGTCGACGCGCAGATAACGACCAGCCACTAACCTGCAGGAAAATTGCAGAAGCCGCCCTGAGCAAGGGGCGGCTTCTTTGTTTATTGCAAGTGCGGCAGCCAGCGGGCGGCCGCAAGGGAGAAGTCGAAATGCACACAGCTCAAGATGTTATGAGCAGCCCTCTGATAATGACCGACGCGCAGGCCACTGTGGCTGAGGCTGTGGGCGTAATGCGCCGGCATCGTGTATCCAGCCTTTTGGTACGGCCCACCGGCAGTGCCAAGCACTACGGCATTATCACCAAGCGTGATGTGGTGACAAAGCTTGTGGCGCACAATACCGACCTGCACGGCGTGGTCGTGGCCGATGTTATGACTGCACCGCTCACCACAGTGGCACCGGATTGCACGCTGGTGGAATGCTCGCGCATTATGAGCGAAAAAAACATCCGGCGCCTGCCCGTGTTTGATGGCAGTACGCCGGTTGGAATTGTGAGTGACACGGATATATTTGCCGCTGTGGAAGAAAGCGGCTGGGGCAACCCGGCCTAGCCTAATCAAACAAGAAAAAGGGGAGATTTTTTATGACAAAACTTACCGGTGCACAAATGATATGGGAATGCTTGACGCTGGAGGGCGTCGAAGTTGTATTCGGGTATCCGGGCGGCGCTATCCTGCCGACTTATGATGCGATGCTAGGTTACAAGATCCACCATGTGCTGGTGCGCCACGAGCAGGGTGCCACGCACATGGCGGATGGCTACGCGCGGGCATCCGGCAAAGTTGGTGTTGCGATTGCCACGTCCGGGCCAGGTGCCACGAACATGGTGACGGGCATTGCGACAGCAATGATGGACTCGGTGCCAATCGTGTGCATTACCGGCCAGGTGGGCAGCAAAGCCATCGGTTCAGATGCGTTTCAAGAAACGGATGTGACCGGTGTCACGCTGCCCATCACGAAGCACAACTATCTTGTAACGCGCACCGAAGACATTCCGCGTGTCATCAAAGAGGCTTTCTTTATTGCCCGCAGCGGACGGCAGGGACCGGTGTTGGTGGACATCACCAAGGATGCACAGCAGGGCAGCGCCGAATTTGTCTGGGAGCCCGGCCCCTTGCGCCTGCCCGGCTACCGGCCGGACCTGCGTACACTGCCCAGCGAACTTGAGCGTGCGCTGCAGTTGATCAACAATGCCGAGCGGCCGCTGATCCTTGCGGGGCACGGCATCATCTCTGCTGGTGCCCGCGCGCAAGTGCTGGAGTTTGCAGAGCGCGCCCAGGTGCCGATAGCCACGACGCTGCTGGGTATTGGCGGCATTCCCGCCAGCCACGGCCTCAACCTTGGCATGATGGGCATGCACGGCGAAGCCTACGTCAACAGTGCGATCCAGCAGGCAGATTTGCTGCTGGCGTTTGGCATGCGCTTTGATGATCGGGTGACCGGCAATCTAAAAACGTATGCGGTCAACGCGCGTAAGATTCACATTGACATTGACTCCTCTGAGCTGAACAAAAATGTGCGCGTGGATGTAGGGTTGGTGGGCGACCTGCGCAATGTGCTGCAGGAGCTGCTGCCGGGTGTGCAATCCGCGGACCACAGCGCATGGCTGGACCATATCGATTCGATGAAAGGCGATGTGGCAGTGCGCGACATCCAGTCACTACCGGACACCGGCCACTTGTATGCTGCGCACGTCATCAATGACATCTGGCGCATTACCAAGGGCAATGCGATTGTGGTCACGGATGTGGGGCAGCACCAGATGTGGGAGGCACAGTATTACAAGCACGATCATGAGCGCACGCTGATCACCTCGGGCGGGCTGGGCACCATGGGTTTCGCGCTGCCGGCTGCGATCGGGGCAAAGTTTGCCTGCCCGGACCGTGAGGTTTGGGTGGTGGCTGGGGATGGCGGCTTTCAAATGACGATGGCCGAGTTGGCCACCATCAAACAGGAAAAGATCAAGCTCAACATTGCCATAATCAACAACTTCTATCTGGGCATGGTGCGCCAATGGCAGGAGTTCTTTTATGAAAAGCGCTATGCGGCGACGCCGCTTTTGGGCCCGGACTTTGTGAAGCTGGCTGAAGCCTTCGGGTTGCGCGGCATGCGCATCCAACAGCGGGCAGAGCTGCAGGGGCTGGTGGAAGAGGCGCGCGCAGACTCCGGCACCGTCGTAATCGACTTTCAAGTGGAGCAGGAAGACAGCGTGTTCCCAATGGTTCCGGCCGGCGCTGACCTGGACAAGATGATCCGCCGCCCGGCGCGGGATGTGCTGATTGAAACCGGAGCGGACCCGGACGAGTGGGAGCTTGGTGCGTAACCGGCCGGCTTGCGGCCCAACGGAGGAAATATGGCACACACTTTAATTGCCTACGTGGAAGACAAACCGGGGGTGCTCAACCGCGTGGCGTCTTTGTTTCGGCGGCGCGCATTTAATATTGTGTCGCTCACTGTGGGGCGCACCGAGCAGGCGGGCGTCTCACGCATGACGATTGTGGTGGACACGGACGAGCCCGGTGCGCGGCGCGCAGAGGCTAACCTGTACAAACTGGTGAACGTGCTGCGCGTTGACGATGTGACGAACAAGCCCGCTGTGGTGCGGGAGCTGGTGCTGGTGAAGGTGGGCGTGACCGCCGAGCAGCGCACCGCCGTGCTGCAGCTGGTGAATGTGTTTCGCGCGCGGGTGGTGGACATTTCGGCTGAAGCCATGATCACCGAGATCACCGGCTCACAGGACAAGGTGGAGAGTTTCATTGAAACAATGCGCGCCTTTCATGTAATTTCTGTGGCGCGCACGGGCTTGATTGCAATGGTGCGCGGCGGTGCCAAGATCAGCGCCAATCCACCACTGGTGGCCGCGCAGCTGCCCGAAAATGGCGCTGCAGAAGACACATCCGAGCTGTCAATGTCTGTATAATTCGTGGGCGCTTGTGCAACAAGCAAGCGCAAAAATTCAGGGCGTACCAGTGACGCAAAAATAAACGGAGTAATCATGGCAGTAATTTTTTATGACAAGGATGCGAAGCCCGCGCTCATCAAGGCCGCCAAAGTTGCGGTTGTGGGTTATGGGTCGCAAGGGCATGCGCACTCGCAAAATTTGCGCGACAACGGCGTTGAGGTGCGGGTGGGCTTGCATGCGGGCAGCAAGAGCCGCGCCAAGGCAGAGGCCGATGGCTTCACGGTCTTGCCGGTAGCTGATGCGGTCAAGTGGGCAGACGTGATCATGCTGCTGGCGCCTGACACCACGCAGCCGGCCATCTATAGCGAACATATTGCGCCGCACCTCAAGCGGGGCAAGACGCTCATGTTCGGGCACGGCTTCAACATTCGCTACGGCACCATCGTGCCGCCGAAGGATATTGACGTGAGCATGGTGGCGCCCAAAGCGCCCGGGCACCGTGTGCGCGAAACTTTCATGGAGGGCGGCTGTACGCCGGCGCTGCTGGCCGTGCATCAGGACGCGTCCGGCAAGGCGCATGATAACGCGGTGTCTTATGCGTGGGGGCTGGGTGTGACGCGCGCAGGCCTGCTGCAAACCACTTTCACGGAAGAGACCGAGACCGATTTGTTTGGCGAGCAGAGCATCTTGTGCGGCGGCGTGAGCGCGCTGGTGAAGGCCGGGTTTGAGACGCTGGTGAAGGCCGGCTATCAGCCCGAGGTTGCTTATTTTGAATGCATGCATGAGTTGAAGTTGATTGTGGATTTGATGTACCGCGGCGGCCTCAACTACATGCGCTACTCTATTTCTGACACAGCTGAGCACGGCGACTACGTAGCCGGCCCGCGCATCGTAACCGAGGAAACTTATGGTGCGATGGCCGGGATCCTCCAGGACATTCAGG
>CANNEJ010000145.1 GCA_947503585.1 Anaerolineales bacterium
GCACATGGGGCGGAGCGTGGGTGGGTGTGGTGCAGGCACTGGCAGGGTGCGGTGGGCGTTGTGGACTGCCAATGCCGGTTTATAGAAGTTGTGCAGTTTCTACATGTTAGGCCGGTCAATCTTTTCCTAATATTGAGTGAATATAGTCTCTGACTCCAAGACATTGGTTGTGTGGGGGTTAGCACAGGGTTCCAATTGGCAAGCGCGGGATCACAGTGTATTATGTGGAGGTGCATAGGGGCTTGAATTTCCTGTCCGTGAATTTAGCGCAGTACTGCGCGCCGGCCGCATAATGCCGCGCCCCTCGCCGTTTTACTCGCGCACGGCAGCGTTATGCGAGAGCCACAGCTGGCAGGAGTGGTCCGGCTTCCTGTCTGCCAACATGTACGAGCTGCATCACTTGCGCGAGTACTACGCCATCCGCACCGCCGCCGCCCTGATCGACATCTCGCCGCTCTACAAATACCTGGTGCACGGGCGCGACGCGCTAAAGCTGCTCAACCGCGTGATGACGCGCGACATCGCGCGCTGCGCGGTGGGGCAGGTGCTGTACACGCCGTGGTGCGATGCGCACGGCAGCATTATTGATGATGGCACCGTGACGCATCTGGCCCCCGGCCGCTACCGCGTAACGGCAGCCGACCCCAGCCTGCGCTGGTTTGAAGACAATGCCACCGGGCTGCAAGTGCAGATTGAGGACATTAGCGACTCGCTCGCAGCATTGGCTTTGCAGGGCCCGCTGGCGGGCGAGATCCTGCAGCAAGCTGCGGGGCCGGCGCTGGCACAGCTCAAATACTTCCGGCATGCCTCCGCGCCGATAGCGGGCATGGATGTCAGCATCACGCGCACCGGCTACACCGGAGACCTGGGCTACGAGTTGTGGGTGGACCCGGCAGATGCTGAACGGCTTTGGGATGCCTTGATGGAAGCCGGCAAGCCGCGGCTGCTGCGCGCAGCCGGGCAGCTGGCTTTAGACATGGTGCGGATTGAAGCCGGGCTGCTGCTAGTGGCTGTGGACTTCATCTCGTCCAAAAAAACTGTGTTCGATGTGCAGAAGTCCACACCCTATGAGCTGGGGCTGGGCTGGACGGTGATGCTGGAGAAAGGCAACTTTGTGGGGCGGGCGGCGCTGGCTGCGGAACGCGAGCGCGGCGCAGCGTGGGCCACGGTCGGGTTGGACGTGCAATGGGAGTCGCTGGAGCAAATCTACAAGCGTTACGGCATGCCCATTCATCTGCCGGAAACCGCATGGAGCAGTGCGGTCCCGGTTTACAGCGATGATGTGCAAATTGGGCGGGCAACCAGCGGCACGTGGTCGCCGTTGCTAAAGAAGTATGTGGTGCTGGCGCGCATTCAGCCGCAGTACGCAAAGCCGGGCACCCCCGTGTGCATGGAAGCAACCGTGGAGGCGCAGCGCCACATGACCGCAGCGCGTGTGACCGCGCTGCCCTTTTACAACCCGCCGCACAAACGCGCGTGATGCACCTCCATCCGTCCGCCGCACACCGCGGAAACTTCGCGCATGGCTGAAATTTATGACGCAATAATAATTGGCGGCGGCCACAATGGGCTGACGTGCGCTGCGTATCTGGCGCGCGCCGGGCGCAAGGTGCTGGTGCTGGAGCGCCGCCACATTCTGGGCGGGGCCGCTGTGTCAGAGCAAATTTATCCGGGCTTCACCTATACGGTGTGCTCGTATGTGGTGAGCCTGCTGCGCCCGGAGATCATCCGTGATCTGGAGCTGCCGCGCCACGGGCTGCAAATTCTGCCGCTCGTCAGTTCCTTCGTGCCGATGGAAAACGGCGACCACTTGGCGTTGTGGTCTGACCCGGCCACAACGCGCGCAGAACTGCAGCGCCACTCCAAGCGCGATGCAGATGCGTACCCCGAGTTCAGCCAGATGATGTACAAGATGGGCTTTGCCGTGAAGCCCATTCTGGGCATGGTGCCGCCAAATCCGCTGAGCCCGGGCGTGGACGACTTGCGCCGGCTGCTGGAACTGGGCCGGCATGCCAAGGGCCTGGATGCGCGCACCTTCCAGCAGCTTACAAAACTGATGACAATGAGCGCCACAGACTTTTTGGATGAGTGGTTTGAGAGTGATGTGCTCAAGGCGCTGACTGCAATCAACGGCATCATCGGCACAATGCTGGGGCCGCGCTCGCCGGGCACAGCGTATGTGATGCTGCATCACTTTATGGGCGAGCTGGACGGCGCCTTCACTGTTTGGGGTTTTCAAAAAGGCGGCACCGGCGCGGTCAGCAATGCAATTGCCGGCGCGGCGCGCCAGCACGGCGCCGTGCTGCGCTGCAACGCGCCCGTGGCCCAGGTGATTGTGCGCAACGGGCAGGCAGTGGGCGTGGCGCTGGAAAATGGAGAGGAGATCCGCGCGCGCACGGTGGTCTCCGGGCTGGACCCGCGCCAGACGTTTCTGAAGCTGGTGGACAGCCGGCAGCTGCCCGCTGAATTTGCAACCGCCATCGGCAACTTTAAATATCGCGGCTCTTCCGGCAAGGTAAACCTGGCGCTCGATGGCCTGCCCACCTTCACCAGCATGCCGGACCGCGCGCTGCTGCAAGGCATGATTGAAATTTGCCCGAGTATAGATTTTGTGGAGCGCGCTTACGACGATGCCAAGTACGGCGAGTTTTCGCGCCGGCCATTTTTAGACGTGCTCATCCCGTCCACCATCGACCCCACACTGGCGCCGCCCGGCAAACATGTGATGAGCATCTTTGTGCAGTACGCGCCCTACAAGCTGAACGGCGGCTGGAACGCACAGCAGCGCGCTGCCTTTGGCGATGCCGTGGTGAATACACTGGAGGAATTTGCGCCGGGCATAAAAAACCTGATCCTGCACCGGCAAGTGCTGTCGCCCTGGGATCTGGAGCAAGATTTCGGGCTGGCAGAAGGCAACATCTTTCATGGCGAGCTAACGCTGGATCAGATTTTCTTTTTGCGCCCCACCGCCGGCTGGGCAAAGTTCCGCACACCCATCCGCAACTATTATCAATGCGGGTCGGGCACGCATCCCGGCGGCGGCATCACCGGCGGGCCGGGGCGCCTGGCTGCCATGGAAATATTACGGAGCAGCAAGTAGATGCGCCTGGCGTTGTGCAAGCAACTGCAGTGCGCGGCAGCGCTCGGCCAATGACATCCGCGACTGCAGCAAACTTTGGCAAGCTGGCCGGCGTTGCGTGGGATGCCATCATTGTGGGCGCCGGGCACAATGGGCTGGTGGCCGCAGCCTATTTGGCGCGCGCCGGCAAACGCGTGCTGGTGCTGGAGCGGCAGCCCCAAGCGGGCGGCGCTGCCATTACCGAGGAGTTGTTCCCCGGCTTTCGTTTTTCCAGTGTGGCCGAAGGCACAGGGCGGCTGTTTGCACATGTGGCGGCTGACCTGCAGCTGCACAGGCACGGCTTAAAGCTGCTGCCAATTGACCCGCTGCTGACGGCTGCGCTGCCGAACGGCGGCTGCCTGAGTTTCTGGAGTGACACAGCCCGCACGGCTGCAGAAATTGCGCGCCACTCCAAGGCAGATGCCGCCCGCTGGCCGGATTTCTGCGCTGCCATGCAGCGCCTTGCAGCGGTGGTGGCGCGCTTGATGATGCTGATCCCGCCCGCGCTGCCGGCGCCCAGCGGCCGCGACTTAATGGAACTGCTGAAGCTGGTGGCGCCCGCACGCCGCCTCAACCGCAAACAACTGGCCGATCTTGTGCGCACTTTGCCCATGCCGGTGGCAGACATGCTTGATGAGTGGTTTGAGTGTGATGCACTCAAAGCCGCGCTTGCAGTGGATGGCGTACATGGCGTGTCATTGGGGCCGCGGCAGGCAGGCACGGCGTTTGTGTGGCTGCTGGCGCTGGCAGCGGGGCAAGTGCCGGCACTGGCGGCAGCCAGCCAGTTGCAGGGCGGAGTCGGCGCGCTAACCCAGGCACTCGCAAAAGCCGCCACAAGCCTGGGCGCACAGCTGCGTTTGAACACTTCCGTTCAGCAGGTGGTGGTGAAGGATGGGCGGGCTGCGGGTGTGGTGCTTGCCAGCGGAGAAGAAATCAGCGCGCGGGTTGTGATCTCCAATGCGGACCCGCGCACAACTTTTCAGCGCTTGATTGATCCGCTGGAGGTTGACCCGGTGTTTCTGCGCAGCACGGATACCATCAAATACCGCGGCTGCACTGCACGCATGCATCTGGCTTTATCCGGTGTGCCGCGCTTTGCGTTTGATGCGGCCGCGCGCATTCGCATTGCACCGGGCATCAACTATATTGAGCAGGCAAGCGATGCGGCCAAGTACGGCAGCTGGTCACGCCAGCCATGGCTGGATGTAACGCTGCCAACGCTGGCAGATACCACGCTTGCCCCGCCCGGACAGCATGTGCTGTCCATTCACGCGCAGTACGCGCCGTACCACTTGCGCAGCCAAGACTGGGATACGCAGCGCGCCACGCTGGGCAGTGCCATCCTCAGCACGCTGGCTCAATTTGCGCCGGACGTGCCGCAGCTTGTGCTGCACAGTCAGGTGCTAACCCCGCTGGACTTGGAGCGCAATTACGGACTGCCGGAAGGCAGCTCTACGCACGGAGAGATGACGCTGGATCAGGCGCTGCACATGCGCCCGGTGCCCGATTGCGCGCAATATCGCACGCCCATCCAGCAGTTGTATTTGTGCGGTGCCGGCACGCACCCCGGGGGTGGGTGCACCGGCCTCAACGGCCACAACGCAGCGCGCCAAGTGCTGCGCGACTGGGGCTAAAGAAAAGTCCCTGCGCGGGCGGCGGCGCGCAGCGCGCCGCATTGAACCGGAAAGCTGCTCCCCGCGCCGCTGGCGCTCCTCAAGCCGCAAACAGCAGTGCCGCGCCTGCGGCCAGAGCGGCACCCGTGATTGTTGCAGCAAAGTTGACCGCGTCGTTGCCCAGCCAATGCCAGCCAGATTGCAAATTGGTGGCACCACCGCATTTACACTGCGGGTATCGCTCCGTTATCTTTTCGCATCTCCCGCATTGATAGCT
>CANNEJ010000146.1 GCA_947503585.1 Anaerolineales bacterium
CTGGCTGGATGATTATGCGGGACCGCTGCCGCCATGCGGCTGGCTGCCCGCCAAAGAATTAAATTACCGGGGCGTGGCTGCTGCGCTGCAGAAAAGCACCGGAGCCGCGCCGCCCATGCCAGGCGCTGCCATCCACCAACAGCTCGCCGCGCACAAACACCTGACGCGGCCGGCCGCGCAGGCGGCGCCCGTCGTACACATTGTGGTCCACGCGCATGTGCATTTGCCGCCAGTCAACCGTCAGCTCGGCAGCCGGATCCCACACCACTACATCTGCGTCAGAGCCGGGCGCCAGCGTGCCCTTGCGCGGATACATGCCAAAAATTTTGGCGGGGTTGGTTGCGGTCACTTCTACAAAGCGGTTGGCTGAGATGCGGCCGGTGTTCACGCCATAGGTCCACAGCAAGAGCTGGCGGTCTTCAATGCCATGCATGCCGTTGGGAATCTTCGAGAAGTCGCTGGCGCCGAGTTCCTTGCCGGGCTTGCGGTAGCTTTCGCCTTCATAAGTGATGGCTTGCGTGCCGTCAAAGAGGAACGGGCAGTGGTCGGTGGCCACCACCTGCAAGTGGCCGGCGCTCAGTGCCTGCCATAGGTATTCGTTGTCCGCCGCAGTGCGCACCGGCGGCGAGCATACGTACTTTGCGCCGTCCGGCTGGCGCAGGTTGTCGGTAGTGAAGAACAAATACTGCGGGCAGGTCTCGCCCATCACTTGCAGGCCGCGCGCGCGCCCGTAGCGCAGCTGGTCCACTGATTCGGCGCAAGTCATGTGCACAATGTAGAGCGGCGCGCCGGCAATGCCTGCCAGCGCAATCGCGCGCAGCGATGCCTCGGCCTCCGCCCACGCGGGATGGCTGCGCGCGTGGTACTCGGTTGCCAGCTTGCCATGCGCCACATTGTTGCGGATCATGAAGTCAATCACATCGCCGTTTTCGGAGTGCACCATCACCAGCATGCCCGCCTCGGCCGCCTTCAGCATGGCGCGGAAGAGCGTCGCATCATCCACCTGGTACACGCCTTTGTAGGCTTGGAACAACTTGATGGTGGTGACGCCGGCGCTGGCAAGCGACGGGATCTCAGCCATCACAGTGTCGTTCAGATCTGTAATGGCAACATGCAGGCCATAGTCAATTACGGCTTTGTCCCGGGCTTTGTGCTGCCAGTTTTCCACCGCCTGGTGCAGGCTCTCACCCTTGTACTGGATGGCAAAATCAATGTGAGAAGTAGTGCCGCCAAATGCCGCAGCGCGCTGCCCGGTATAAAAATCATCGGCGGCCACGGTGCCAAAGAAGGGCAGCTCCAAGTGCGTGTGCACATCTATGCCGCCGGGCAGCAGCAGCATTCCACCGGCGTCCACCACGCGCGCTCCGGCTGCCGGCAAATTGGCGCCCATTTGCGTAATGCGCCCGCCTTCGAGCAGCAGGTCTGCGGCAAAGGTGTCCGCGGCTGTGATTACGGTACCGCCCTTAATGATGGTTTTCATGATGGTTGGGCTGCCGCGCGCAAACTGCTGTTGAAAGTTTACCGCACCATGGTTGGCGCATTGCATGCGCGGAGGCGCCGGATAGGCTGCGGCGCGCTAGAGTGAGCTGGTGGGCCTACGGCAGCGCTGCGCGCGTGCTGTCGCGCGCATGCAAGAGCAGCAGCGCGCAGATGCTGGCCAGCAGCAACGCGCCGCCAGCAGCCGCAGCCGGCGCAAGAGTCTCGCCCAGCAGGCTCAGCGCCAGGCCGGCGCCCAGCAATGGCTCGATCAGCGCAATGATGGCCGCCACCGGGGCGGGCGTGGTTTGCAGTCCCCACAAGTAAAGGCCGTAGCCGCCCACAGTGGGAACGAGGCCAATGTACAAAAGCAGCAGCCAGCCGTTGGCCGGGTAGGCAAACTGCAGGCCGTGCTGCAGCGCAAAGGGCAGCAGCAGCAGTGCGCCCAGCGGAAACGCCAGCGCCACCGGCTGCAGCGGGTGATAGCGCGGCGCCAGCGCGCGCGCACTTACGGCCACCACGCTGTAGCATAGGCCGGCGCCCAGCGCCAGAAGTGCGCCGGCAAGGCGGGTCGCCGGCGCACCGGCAGCCGGGCTGGCACGCACCAGCAGCCACACGCCGCAGAGTGCCGGCAGCAGCAGTGCCGTCGCTGCCCAACCCGGGCGCTCGCGCAGCAGCAGCGTTGCAAGCAGTGCCACAAAAACCGGCGCGCTGCAAATGTTGAGCATGACCGCGCTGGACAAGCCAATGCGCGCAATCGCAGCGAAATAGCAAACCTGATACGCGGCGAACGCGGCTGCGATGCTGCCAATGTGCAGCCAGTCGCGCGCTTGCATGCGCCAGAAGTTTGCGCCCGTAAGCCAGCGGCTGAGCAGCAGCAGCGCGGGCGCACTGATGGCCATGCGCCAAAAGCCGGTGGAGAACGCGTCTGCGGTTGTGATGCGGTTGAGCAGCGCCACGGCCACGCCGATGGTGCCCCAACTGGCAGCGGCCAGTGCCACCAACAGCATGCCGCGCATGCGCTGCCCGTGCACCATCAACTGCGTGGAACCTGCAGCGGCGCTTGCATTGCGCGCATGGCTTACAGCGCTTGCCGCAGGGCCCGTGCCAGATTGCCGCGCGCGCGCACTGTCACGCGCTCAAGACCCAGCCAGGCTGCCATCTCCGGCAGCAAGTGCGCCAGCTGCGCGGCCGCATTGCCCGCCTTGGCTCCGGGCTCTAGGTGCGCGGCCTGCACGCGCAGTGCGCCAGCCGGGCGATCCGCCTTGAGATCAATGCGGCCCACCAGCGTGTCCCCCAGCAGGAAGGGCAGCACGTAATAACCAAACTTGCGCTGCGCCTTTGGCGTATAGATTTCAATGCGGTAATGAAAATTAAACAGCCGCTCGCACCGCTGCCGGTGCCATACCAGCGAGTCGAATGGCGACAAAAGCGCACACGCTGCCACCGGTGTTGTTTGTGCGGCTGTGCAGTGCAAATACGCCGGCACATTCCAACCTTCAACAGCGGCGGGCAGCAGCGTTCCGGCCTCCACCAACTCCGCAATGATTGGCTTCAGCCCGGTGAGGGATTGGCGGTAATAGTCTGCAAGATCGCTGGCGGTGGCAACGCCCATGCTGCGCGCTGCGAGCGCCACTAACTGCGTTTGGGCCGCATGCGGGCTGGGTGTGGGTACGGCCAAAACGCCGGCGGGCAGGATGCGTTCGGGCAGGTCGTACACGCGTGCAAAGCCATGCGCCTGGCGCCGCGCACATAAGCGGCCCACCAAAAACAAATACTCGAGCGCGAGCTTGGCCGTATCCCAGTCCCACCACTTGCCCTTGGGCGTGGTGCGCTGTGAAAGGTCGCCCGCCACAACCGCGCCGTTTTCCACAATGTACTGATGCACAACTTCAACGTACGCCTTCTTGCTGCGGTGTACTTTGGAGAGGGCTGCTGCCATCGAGTCCGAGCGCCCTTGTTCCATGCGCCAGCGAAACAGATGCTGGTGCTTGGTGGGCACCAGCGAGGCCGCGTGCGCCCAATACTCAAAGAGCGCGCCGGATTGCACGGCGTGCGGCAGCAAGCTGCGGTTGTGCGGGCCGAGGCGCGCAAAGACGGGCAGCTCCTGGCTGCGCACCAGCACATTCACCGAGTCGATCTGGATCACGCCCACGCGGTCGAACACTTGCTGCAGCTGGCGCTGTGAGACAGCGCCCTTGGGGCGGGCGGCGCCAAAGCCCTGCGCAACAAGTGCAAGCTGGCGCGCATCGCGCCGGGAGAGCTGGATGGGGCGGGGTGGCAACGGGCAGTGGCGGCGCCGGTGTGCAGTTAAAGACTTGCGGAGCGAAGGGTGCGCAGCTGTGCCCGGCTGTGCCGAGCATTTTTGCGCATGCCCATTATAATCGCTGCAGATGCTGGATGCGCTGCGCAATGCCATTGACTATCCGCTGCGCGAGTGGGTCCGCTGGCGGCGCAACGGCTTGCGCGTGCCGAATGAGTCCAAGCACGCGCTCTTTGCCGGCCTGCCGCCGGCGGAGTGCGCGCAGGCTGAAGGCACAGCCGCGCGCCTACTCGTTACATATGCGCTGCAGCCGTTGCATGCGCACAGCCGTGCCGACAACTACCGTGAGAATCTTTTTTACCTTGAGCTGCTGGAGCGCGCACTGGACAGCGCTGCGCGGCCACTGCCGGCAGTAGTGCGCGCAGCGGATGTGGGCTGCGCAGCCTGGAATTATGTGGCGGCGCTGCATGCGCTACTGCGCCACTGGCAGGCGCCGGCCGGGCGCGCTGTGCAGCTGCGCGGCTTCGAAGCCGACGCCTATCGCGTGTATACAAACTTTCACTCGCGGCATGATCATGCGCTGGCAAACATGCGGGCACTGGCCGGCGTGGAGTATGTGCCGCGCGCGTTTGCGGCAGAGCCGCACGCTTACAACCTGATCACGCTGTTGTTCCCGTTTTTGTTTGGCCGTGACCATCTGCGCTGGGGGCTGCCGCGCCCGGCTTTTATGCCGGCTGCGCTGCTGCGCAGCGTGTGGGCCAGCCTGCAGCCCGGCGGGCTGTTGATTATTGCCAATCAGGGCGCGGCCGAGCACGCGGAGCAACAGCGCTTGCTGGCGCAGCTGCCGGCCTGCCCACTGGCAGCATTCGAGCATGCGTCGCCGTTGTTCTCATATGCGCTGGCGCGCTTTGTTACGGTCACCGCCAAGCCGGCTGGCTAGCATGCTTTCATTTTCAAAAAAGGAACCGCCTCTGTCGGCCGCAGCCCTGCGCCACATCCAGCATCTGTGCGAACAGATTGGGCCGCGGGCGGCGGGCAGCGCAGCAGAGGAGGAAGCGCGGGCGTATGCCGCCGCGCAACTGGGCAACTGGGGCTACCGCGTTGAGCGCGAGGCGGTGCTCTTTGCGCCGCCCGCGCGGGTGAACTTGCTGGAGCCGGTGATCAGCGCCGTGCTGCTGATGGGATCGGCGTTGTGGCAGGAGCAGCCGTGGCTGGCGCTGCTCATGCCGCTGCTGGTGGCTGGGCTGCCGGACATCGAG
>CANNEJ010000147.1 GCA_947503585.1 Anaerolineales bacterium
CGAGGTAATCGACGCCCATCTGGCCGGCCTTGAGCAGGCACTTGCAGCCGGCCGCAGCCTCGCGGGTATTGCGTCGGTGGCAAGTTTTTTTGTGAGCCGCGTAGACAGCATGATCGACAAACAGCTGGCGGACCGCATCGCCGCTGACCCGGCAGCGCAGCCGCAGCTGCAGGCGCTGCGCGGCCGCGCCGCGATTGCCAACGCACGCCTTGCATACCAGCTCTTCAGCGAAACAATGCAAACGCCGCGCTGGAGCGCACTGGCAGCGCGCGGCGCCCAGCCGCAGCGCCCGCTGTGGGCCAGCACAAGCACCAAAGACCCCGCCTACCGCGATGTGCTTTATGTGGAGCAGCTGATTGGCCCGCAAACCGTGAACACACTGCCGCCCGCAACGCTGCAGGCTTTCAAGGACCACGGTACCGCTGCCGTCACCCTGCACGCGCAAGCCGGCGATAGCCAGCAGCTGCTGCAACAGCTGGCCGCTGCCGGCATTGACCTGCAGCGCGTAACCGAACAACTTGAAGCGGATGGTGTCGCCGCCTTCCAGAAATCGTTTGACAGCCTGCTGGCCGTGATCGAACAGCGCCGCACCGAAGTACCCGCAGCCCAGCCCGCCAACTAATCCTCCGGAGAGAACACGCATGCCACAAGAAAAGTTTGCCCTCACTTATGCCACCATGTTCAACCCGCCGGAGGAGTTGCACACCAACTACGAGCAGGCTCTGGCGCGTGTGAAAGCCGGCCTCGGCGCCGAGCACGCCATGTTCATCAACGGCCGCGATCACTTTGCGCGCCGCAAATTTGAAAGCCGCTCGCCCATCAACCACAACTGGCTGCTGGGTAAATTTCAAGCCGGCGGTGCGCAGGATGCCCGGCTTGCCATCGATGCAGCCGCAGCCGCATTTCCGGCGTGGGCAGCCACTCCGTGGCAGCAGCGCGTAACAATCTTGCGCCGCGCAGCCGGCATCATTGAAGAACGCGTCTACGATCTTGCCGCAGCGCTTTCGCTCAACATCGGCAAGAACCGCATGGAGGCTCTCGGCGACGCGCAGGAGGCCGCAGACTTCTTCACTTTTGCTTGCGACAGCCTTGAACAGCATGGCGGCTTTGCGACGCCAATGCGCAAGGATCCGTTGGTGGGCTATAACGTCACGAACGTTTCGACGCTGCAGCCCTATGGAGTGTGGGTCGTCATCACGCCATTCAACTTCCCATGCGCGCTAACCTGCGGCCCGACGGCAGCGGCGCTGGCAGCTGGCAACACGGTGGTCTTCAAGTCTGCGCCGGAAGCGCCCTGGATCGGGCGGCTGGTGGCGGAGTGCCTGCGTGATGCCGGCTTGCCGGCTGGTACATTCAACTTTGTAAGTGATTTGGAAAGCCAGGCTGCGCGCGCCCTCGTGCGCGACCCGCGTGTCGCTGGCATTACCTTCACCGGCTCTTACGAAGTGGGCATGCAGATCTATCGCACCTTCGCGCGCGGCCCATATCCGCGGCCGGTGATTTTAGAAATGGGCGGCAAGAACCCCGTCATCGTCACGGCCGACGCAAACCTGGATGATGCTGCTGTGGGCATTGTGCGCTCCGCCTTTGGATTGCAGGGGCAAAAGTGCTCCGCCAACTCACGCGTGTACGCCCATCACAGCATCAAAAAGGTTTTGGTGGGCAAGATGGCCGCACTTGCAAAACAGCTGACAATTGGCGACCCCACTGTGCGCGAAAACTTTCTGGGGCCGGTGATCCACCGCGCTGCGTACGATGCCTATCGCGGGCATGCGCAGAAACTGCAGCGGGCGGCAAAAATTGTCACCGGCGGCAAGCAGCTCACGCAAGGCGCACTGGCCGATGGCTACTACTGCGCACCGACCATTGCCGACAATGTCCCGCTCACCAACCGCCTCTGGCAGCACGAAATGTTTTTGCCAATTACGATGGTGACCGGCATCGCCTCGTTCGCGGAGGGCCTGGCGCACGCCAACGCCACGCCGTATGGCCTTACTGCCGGCGTGTATGGCAGCGAAGCCGAGGCACAGCAGTTCTTCTCGCAGGTGCAGGCCGGCGTGGCCTACGCCAACCGCCCGCAAGGCTCCACCACCGGCGCATGGCCCGGCTTCCAGCCCTTTGGCGGCTGGAAGGCCTCCGGCTCCACTGGAAAAAATGCCGGCGGCCCTTACTATTTGCAGCTCTACATGCACGAGCAAGTGCACTGCATGGTGCGGCGCGCATAAATAAAAAAGGGGCGCAATGATGCGCCTCTTTTTATTCAAATGTAGTGTTGGCGGCGCTGCCGTCTGCAGCCCGCAAGCTATGCCAGTTTGATATGTAACTCCGTAAGCTGCTGGCTGTCTGCCGGCGAGGGGGCGCCAGCCATTAAATCCACTGCCTGCTGCGATTTCGGGAATGCGATCACCTCGCGGATGTTTGGCTCACCGGCGAGCAACATCACCATGCGGTCAATGCCGGGCGCAATGCCGCCGTGTGGCGGCGCCCCAAACTCAAATGCCTCCAGCATGTGGCCAAAACGCTCGCGCGCAACGTCCATCGGCATCCCGATTAACTCAAAGATACGCTCCTGCACCGCGCGCTGATGAATGCGGATTGATCCGCCCGCGCACTCGTAGCCGTTCCACACCATATCGTACTGCGCGCCGCGCGCACGCCCCGGGTCGGTGGCAAGCAGCGGCAGATCCTCCGGCAGTGGCGACGTGAACAAATGATGGCTGGGATCCCAGCGCTGTTCGGCAGCGTTGCGGGTGAACAGCGGGAAGTCCACCACCCAGCAGCACCCGATGACTTGCGGGTCGCGCAAGCCCAGCTCATCACCCAAATGGTTGCGCAGGCGCGCCAGGGCCTCGTTTACAGTCTCCGCCGCGTCCGCCACAAACAGCAGCAAGTCGCCCGGTTCACCCGCCAGCGTTGCCACGAGGCTGGCGAGCAGCTCATCACCGGCCTGCTTGCCCATGGACGAGCGCAAACTGGCATCGGCGCCAATCGCAATCCACGCCATGCCCTTGCCGCCGTACTGCTTCACAACCTCGGTCAACGCATCAATTTGCTTGCGGCTGAAGCTTCCGCAATGCTTGGCGTTCAGGCCCTTCACGCAGGCGGCCTCTGAAAACACCTTGAAGCTGCTGTCCCGCACCGCATCAGTCACTTCGCACAACTCCAAGCCAAAGCGCACATCCGGCCGGTCGGTGCCAAAGCGCCGCAGCGCATCCGCATGGGAAAGCCGCGGCCACGGCTGGGCATGCAACCGCCGGTCACCGACGCTGCCAATCAACGCTGTCATCATGGTCTCAATCAAATTCATGATGTCGTCGCGCTCCACAAACGACATCTCCAGATCCAGCTGCGTGAACTCCGGCTGGCGGTCGCCGCGTTGATCCTCATCGCGAAAGCAGCGCGCAATTTGAAAATAACGCTCCACCCCAGCCACCATCAACAGCTGCTTCAATTGCTGCGGCGATTGCGGCAGCGCATAAAACTTTCCGGGGTGCACGCGGCTGGGCACAAGGTAATCCCGGGCGCCCTCCGGGGTGGTCTTGAACAAGATCGGCGTTTCCACCTCTATGAACCCGCGCTCGGAAAGATGCTGGCGGATAAACGCCACCACTTGATGGCGCAGCACCAGGTTGCGCGTCATGCGCTCGCGCCGCAGATCCAAATAGCGGTACTTAAGCCGCAAACTTTCATCCACCGCCACTTCTTCATTGATGTAAAACGGCGGGGTCTTGGCCGCATTCAAAATGTTCACCTGCTCCGCCAGCACTTCAATCGTGCCGGTGAGGATGCGCGAATTTTCCTGCCCCGCCGGGCGCACCCGCACAACGCCGGTTATCTGAACCACATACTCGATGCGCAACTCCGCCAGGTTGCGCGCAGCCTCCGGCGCAGCGGGGTCGGACACAACTTGCGTAATGCCCCAGCGATCGCGCAGGTCCACAAAACTCAGTCCGCCATGATCGCGCCGGCGGTTCACCCAGCCGGCCAGCGTCACGCGCTGCCCGGCATGGGCGGCATTTAGTTCCCCGCATGTGTGTGTCTTAAGCATGTGCTCGCTTCCGTATAAAACAAGAGCCGCCCGACTCATCGGCGGCTCGCCTTGCCTGCCGGTAAATACGCCCGTATCTCAGCGGCGCATATCCACACGGCCCAAAACTTTGTCCGATTTTAGCAGCGCAACTTTTACCGGTCAACGCGGCTTGCGCGCTTTGGTTCCCTGCTTGGAAACTGCCACCAATTCCAGCAGCTCCGCAGCACTCTGGCGGTTTGCGGCACTATCGCCGCCCAACATCTCAGCCAACTCCACAAGCCGCGCAGCATCCGGCAGGGTGGCCGCGCTGGTTACTGTGCGGCGGCCGCGCACCTGCTTCTCCACCCGAAAGTGCGCATCCCCAAAGCCCGCCAGCTGCGGCAAATGCGTGATGCATAGCACCTGATGCGCCGCTGCCAATTGCCAGAGCTTCTGGCCCACCACATGGCCGACGCGCCCGCCCAAGCCCTGGTCAATCTCATCAAAGATCAGCGTGGGTGTCTGGTCCGCCTGCGCCAGCACGCCTTTCAGGGCCAGCATCAAGCGCGCTGTCTCCCCGCCCGATGCAATTTTTACCAGCGGCTTCAGCGGCTCGCCGGGGTTTGGCGAAATCATGAACTCAACCGCATCGATGCCGGTTTGGTCAAAAGCCACACAGCGCCCGCCGTCAATCGGTGCACCATGCACATCATCCGTCATCTGCATTGCGGCAGCGAACTTGCCGCCGCTCATTTGCAAATCGTTTAGCTCTGCCATCACAAGTGCGCTCAGGCGCTTGCCAGCCGCGCTGCGCTTGGCAGAAAGTGCACTGCCCAACGCTCCAATTTGTACCAGCAGCTCAGACTCTTGCGCGCGCAACTGCGCCACACGCTCATCCGTGTTGGATATTCGCAGCAGCTCCGCGGCCGCGGCGATTGCATGCGCCAGCCCCGCCTCAATGCTTGCGCCCTACTTGCGCTGCACA
>CANNEJ010000148.1 GCA_947503585.1 Anaerolineales bacterium
TGGCAGTGCTGGGCGCAGAGCGGGCGCTGCTAAGCGACAGCAACGCCGCGAAAGAACAGGACCTGGCAGCGGTCCGCGCGCAATTGGCGGAGCAAGCCACGGCCCTGGCTGCCCAAACAGCAGCAGCCGAAGCCGCGCACACACAGCTGACGGCTCAATGCACTGCGCTGCAGGCAGAGCTGCAAATATTGCAAGCTGCTGGTGTTGCAGCAAGCAAGACGCTGCAGCAATCAGAGACACACGCTGCGGACACACAAGCAGCTGCAGCCAGCGCCCAAGCCGACAGCGCCGCACTCCGGGCGGAGTTGGCGGCAGCGCAGCAGGCCACAGCAGAACTCCAGGCCGGCAGCGCACAGCAAATGGCGCTCCTCCAAGCCGAACGCCAAGCCCTGACTGAACAGCACAGCACTGCGCAAACCGCACATCAGGAGCAGACGGCAGCGCTGCAAGCCAAGTACCAAGCTCTTTCCGAACAGCACAGCGCAGCACAGGCTGCCAACGGACAGGCTCTGGCGGCTGCCGTGCAGGAAATGCAGCAGCTGCAGGCCGCGCTGCTCGCCGCCCAAACGCAACCCGCCCCCGCAGCCGGTGCAGCGCCCGAAGACGCAGACTCCGCCAGCGAGGTGGCCGCAGCCCTGAGCTCGATCACCGATTACAGTGAATTGATGCTGGATGGCGCCGGCGGAAAAATAGATGTGCTGCAACGCAAGTTTTTGGAGCGCATCAAGTGCTCGGCCATGCGCGCAGATGCACTGCTGGATGCGCACAACCGCTGCGCTGCGCTGCAAGCCGGCCACGCCCTTTCACTGCAGCGCACAGCGCTGCCCGCGCTGCTGGCAGCAGCCGCAGCGTGGGCTCGGCTGCAGTTTACAGATCGCGCAATTACTTTTGAGCCCGCCATCCCCGCTGACCTGCCGGAGGTGCTGGCCGACACCGGCACACTGACCGCAGCACTGCACATGTTGCTCCTCGGCGCCGGCTTGGCTGGCCAGCCCGGCCGGCACGTCTGGTTTAGCGTGACGGTGTTACCGGCGGCGCCATCTGCAGAGCCGTTGCTGCAGTTTGAAGTTCGGGATGCAAACGCACCCGCTGCAGCGGGCACAAGTGACCCCGGCCGCGCGGAACTTAACCCTGCGCTGCTGCGCACAGCAACCACACTCATTGAGGGCCTCGCCGGCAGCCTCGTGGCAATACCGGATTCCGGCGGCGGCACACTGGTAATGGCGCTGATGCCTGCTGCGCCGGCGACCTAGGCTGCAGCGATGCGCACTCTCGTTGTGCGCCCGCTGCTGGCGGGCATTGCATTAGGCTTGGCGGGGGTGGCCACCGTCATTGGCGGGCTGCTGCTCACGCTCAGCGAGCAGCGCGCGCCGGTGGCAGCGCCTGCTTCCATATTTCGCAATGTGGAAATTGTAGCGGTGAGCAGCAGCGAAGCTGCCATCAATTTTGATTTCCAGCTGGCTCCCGGCTCAAATTACGGCAGCATCCGGTTTGCCGCGCGGCCCACACAATGCACAGACATTTGGAACCGGCTTAGCTTCGCACCTTCCGCCGCTAGCAGCGCACAGAGCGGCAGCATGCGCGGCAGCAATGCACTGCGCATCGTGCTTGCGCAGCCCGGCACATGCCGCTCAGATACGGTGGAAATCTTTGTGGTGCGCGAGAGCGACAAACAGCAGGTGTATCAGGAACAGGCTGCGCTGCCGCTGCGCCTGGCGCTGGCTGCCGCAGTGGCAGCCGTTCCCGCCACTGCACTGCCGCCTGCGCCAAGCCCCACTGCGGTGCCCGCCTCCGCCACTGCCGCAGCCCCCACAGTTGCTGCAACCAGCAGCCCGGAGCCCACCGCAACCGTGCCTGCAAGCGCCACTGCAACCGCACAAGCCAGCAAAACCGCAACCGCCGCACCCACCAAGACCGCACAGCCAACCAAAAAAGCCGGCAGCACAGCCACCGTGCGGGCCGCCACCCCAACCTCCGCAGTGCTTGCCGCTGCGGCCGCCACCAGCGCATCACCCGCGGCCACGGCCACGGCCTGCGTGCACCCGCCCAATTGGGTGCCCTACACCATTCAGGCCAGCGACTTTCTTATTATGCTGGCAGAGCGCTCCAATATTTCGCTCAAGGAGCTGCAGCGCGCCAACTGCATCATCACAGAAAAAATCTACCTTGGGTTCACAATCTATTTGCCGCCCACGGCATCACCCACTAAGGCTGCCGCACCATAGCCGGGCGGCATGCCGCTTGCCCGCACCACCGCGCTGCCCCAGCCACTGCCTGGCCAGCAGTAACGCATGCGCAAACGCGCCGTTGATGACCGATGACTGAGATCTACCTGCGAACGCGCCCCGCCCGCCGCGCATGGGCGCTGCCATTGCTGGCACTGTGCTTGCTGCTGGCAGCTGCCAGCGGGCTGGCTTACGCCTTCAACCCGGGGCGCAGTACCGCGCAGCCAAAAGCAGCCACGCCCAACCCATTTGCCGCCGAAGCACTGCCGGCTGCCGTTGCGCAATCCACGGTTCCCACGGCAGCGCCAATGCCCACCGCTACTCCCGCAGCGCAAGCGCGCCTGCCGCAGCTGCTGCTGGAATATCCCACGCCGGTGCACACGCCGCTGGTTGCCATCCCGGCGCGCGCCGCGCCGCTGCCCATTGCCAGCGGCCAGCTAAACCTGCTGCTGCTGGGCACGGATGTGGAGACGGCCGGCGACCGGCGCGCCGACTCGATTGTGCTGGCTGCGCTGCACACGGCCACCGGCCAGGTGAACCTTGTGTCGCTGCCGCGCGACTTGTATGTGTACCTGCCGGGCAACTCGATGGGCACCATCAACACGGCCGTGGGCAGTGCGCGCTTTGCGCCAGACGGCGCGCTGGCGCTGGCGCAGCAAACAGTGCTTTACAACTTCGGCTTTGCTGCGCACTACGTGGTCTGGGTGGACATCCCCGCGTTCATTCAAATTGTGGATGCGCTGGGCGGGATTGAGGTGCCGGTGCCGTGCGACTTCACCGACCGCATCCTGAAAGCATCCGGCCTCGACGCAAGCCAGCCGCGCAACTGGATTGAGTTTCGCGTGCAGCCCGGCCTGCAGCAAATGGATGGCGCAACCGCGCAATGGTATGCACGCCTGCGCTACGGCAGCGATGACCAGGACCGCTCACGCCGGCAGCAGGACGTATTGCGCGCGATTGTGGCGCGCCTGCACCAGTCCGGCACGCTGCTGCGCCTGCCCGCGCTCTACCGCCAGTTTGCCAGCGCCGTGCAAACCAACATGCAGCTGGGCGATGTGCTGCAGTTTGTGCCGCTGGCACTGCACTTTGACGGCAGCCGCCTGCGCGGCAGCGTGCTGCGCCCGCCGCTGATCACGCGCTACGAGGGCGATGTGCACTTCCCGGCTGCCTACCTGCCCAACGCCGGGGAGCTGCAGCCATTTTTGCAGCAGGCGCTTTCGCTGCCGGAGTGGCAGGCGCCGCCCGTGTACACCGTGGAGCTGCTGGACCGCAGCGGCTGGGCACCCGCCGCACAGCTGGCCGCGCAAAATGTGCGCCAGCTGGGTCTGCATGCTGCCGTTCTGGAAAGCGCTGCGCAGGCAAAAACCGCAGCCGCGGTTGCAGAGACAATCATTCTCAACTACACTGGCAATCCGTTGGATCCGCAATTGGCTAAGCTGCGCGCGCTATTTCATCTTGACCAAAGCCGCATTGAGCAGCGCCCGGTTACAGAAAGCCCCAATCAATTCCAGGTAATTCTCGGGCGCGACTACAACTCGTGCCCGCTGCCACGCACGGCTGTGCAAGTTCCGCCGGCAGCCGGCGGCTGAAGCAGCGCCAGATTAATTCAAACCCATGCCGGCCCGCAAGAAACCAGCCGTGGAGAAACCCAAGCCGGCGCGCATTGCTGCGCGCGGGCTGCAGCCCAGCACATCACTGGCCGCTGCCAGCGTGGCCTGGCTTGAGCACCTCAGGCGCAGCGGCCTTTCCGGCAACACCATTAAAAACTACCGCATAGATGTGCAGCTGCTGGCCGGCCACTATGGCCCCGGCACTGCTCTCAACCAATTCACCACAAAATCACTCAACGCGTTCATCAAGTGGCTGCAGTCTGGCCGTTCGGTGCCATGCGCGCCGAAGTCACTGGACCGGCGCATCACGGCGCTCAAGTCGTTCTTTCGCTGGGCTGCGCTAAATGCCGGCCTTAAGTCTGACCCGGCTGATGCAGTCATCAACGTATCCGTGCGCAGCCCGCTGCCCGCGCTGCTCTCAGACGCAGAGGTGGACCTGGCGCTGGGTGCAGCCGAGTCCTTCGGCGAGCGCAAGCTCAAGCCGGATCCGCGCCCGTTTGCGCTGCTCACGCTGGTTTTGCACACGGGACTGCGCAAGGGAGAAGTGGCGCGCCTGGAGCACCGCCATCTCGATTTTGCAAACCGCAAGGCGCCCGCACTTTATGTGCGCTATGCAGACAAGCGCCACCGCCACAAGGAACGCAAGGTGGATGTGGACCCGGACTGGCTGGGCATCTACGAAGACTACGTTGCGCGCACCAAGAAAAACCCGCGCGTCTTTCCGTACTCCGTGCGCCTGCTGGAGTACTGGCTGGAAGACACCACCAACCACGCCGCGCTCGCGCAACGCATCACCTTTGACCGGCTGCGCTGGAAGTGCGCCGTCACCGATTACCTGGCTGATATGGAGCCGGATCTGCTGCGCAGAAAGTTGGGCGTTTCCAAAGTGCAGTGGTCTGAAGTGCGTCGCCGCATTGTGCAGCTGGCCGGCAAATAGCAGGCAGCTGCCAGCGTGAAAACTTACCGCCTTGCTCTGATTGGTTTTGGCAGCGTAGGCCGCGGCCTGGTGCAAATTTTGCAGGAGCGCGGCGCGGCACTGGCGCAGCACAGCGGGGCGCAATTGCAAGTGGTGGCTGTTGCCACGCAGCGCCACGGCAGCGTTTACCATGCGGCCGGCCTGCAGCCCGCGGCACTATTGGCGGCCGC
>CANNEJ010000149.1 GCA_947503585.1 Anaerolineales bacterium
CCGGCTGGTACGCGAGCATCACATCAAGGGCGCCGGCATGCGCGGTCATTTCGGCTTCGGCTATGGTTGCGCACTTGAACTTGTCGATGCCGGCCTCAAGTTTGAGCTGGATGATTTCGGCGAGCTTGTGAGTCTTTACATGCGGGCGCAGGCGCGCGGGTCCGCCGGTAAGGCGCAGCATGTGCTGCAGGTTTTCCCGCACTCGGTCCGGGTAGATGAGCAGGGCCGGTGAGGGCACCTCCGCTGCGTTGGTCATTTGGTGCGATTGGATACTCATGTGTATTTCTCCGGGAGGACTCTGGGCTTGGTGCGGGCATGCGCTTGAAGCAGTTGCAAGTGCGGGGCTGCGACGGGCGGGCAGCGCTTAAAGGGGTTCAGGCGGAGCGGCGCTGCATGCCGAGGCTGGCAAGCGCCAGGCCCAGCGCCACGAGGAACATGGCCGCACCCATCACATTGATCTGCGGCGGAACACCGCGCTGCGCTGCGCCCCAGACAAACATGGGTAAGGTGACCGTATTGCCGGAGTTGAAGTTGGTGACGATAAGGTCATCAAAGCTGAGCGCAAAGGCGAGCAGCGCAGCCGAGATGATGCCGGGTGTAACCAGCGGCAGCGTTACCTTGTGGAAGGTGTGCCATTCGTTGGCGTATAAGTCCATGGCGGCTTCTTCCAAAGCGCTGTTCATGCCCTGCAGGCGCGCCTTTACTGTCACCACCACATAACTGATGTTGAAGAGGATGTGGCCAATGAGAATGGTGCCAAAGCCGGTGGGAATGCCAAGGTTTAGAAACAGCGCAAGCAGCGAGGAAGCCATCACAATTTCCGGCGTGGCCATGGGCATAAAGATGAGCACATTGGTGGCGGTGCGGCCGCTGAAGCGGTGGCGCACAATGGCGAACGCAATCATGGTGCCGAGGAATGTGGCGCCCAGGGTGGAGAGCGCGGCAATCTGCAGACTGTTTACGAGTGCGGGGCACAGGCCGGACACGCCGCACGGGTTCAGCCAGGATTTGAGCGTGAAGCCCTGCCAGGTGAAGTTGTAGCGGCCGCTGTTGTCATTGAACGAGAAGATGAAGACCACGATCACCGGCAGGTAAATGTAGAACAGGGCGAGAAATGCGTAGAAGACCACCAGGTTGCGGGTGATGGCGCGCCATACGCGGAATAGCAGTGAGGGCGTGTTGGATGCAGGCAGTTGCGGGGCGGCAGCCGCTGCCAGCGGGGCTGTTGCTTGCGTCATCAGGCAGCCGCGTGCGCGCTGCTGTGTTGCGCGTTCAAACCAAATCCTCCGTGCCGGCTCGGCGCACATATAACCCCACCAGCACCAGAATGGTGAACATCAGCGTGATCGAGAGCGCGGCGGCGGTGGGGTAGTCGAGCACGGCCAGGAAGCGGCTGTCGATGACATTGCCCAGCATGGATTGCGATGGTGTGCCCAAAAAGCGCACGTTGATGTAATCGCCGGCGGCAGGAATGAAGGTGAGCAAGGTGCCCGCCACCACGCCAGGCATGGAAAGGGGAAATGTGACCTTGAAGAAGGCTGTGACGGGCCCGGCGTACAGATCTCCGGCGGCTTCAATCAGGCTGGCGTCAAGGCGCTCAAGGGAGGTGTAGAGCGGCAGCGTCATGAATGGCAGAAAGTTGTAGGTGATGCCGGCCACGACCGCAAAAGATGTGGCCAGCAGGCGCCCGCCCGGCGGCAGCAAGCCCAGCGTTTGAAACATGCCCACGACCCAGCCGCTGTCGGCCAGAATTATTTTCCACGAAAGCGTGCGAATTAAAAAGCTGGTGAAGAATGGCGCGACAACAATCAGCAGCATGAGGTTTTTGTAGCGACCGGCACGAAACGCTATAAAGTAGGCGAGCGGATAGCAGATGACGAGTGCCAGCAGCGTCGCCAGGCCGGCGTACAAAATGGAGCGGCCGAACTGCGCCTGATAATCCGAGAAGGCATTGGTGTAGTTTGCAAAGCGCCAGGTGAAGCGGTAGCCGGTACTGATGCTGCCCTCTTGCAGGGATGTGGAGAGCAGCGTGAGGATGGGCGTAACAAAAAACAAGCCCAGCCAGAGCAGGCCGGGCAGCAGCAGGGCATAAGGCATCCAGGCCGTGCCGCTCAGTAGGCCGCGCCGCGGCGGAACGGGGCTCATAGTTCTGCTTCGGTTTCCAGCGGTGAGCCGGTGCGCGGCACGGCGAAGGTGTGCTGCGGATCCCAGTGCAGCTGGACGGCCGTGCCGCGTGCGCGCATGCCATCAACGCCCATGTTTTGTGCGAATACGGTCAGCTCTTGCTGCCATGCCGTGCGCACCACGTATTGCGTGCTGACACCCATGAAGCTGGAGTCTGTGACGGTAGCCTCCAATGCATTGTGGCCGGCAGGCACCGGTGCGCCGGTGCCGGTCATGTGCAGTTTTTCCGGGCGCACGCCCACATACAGCTCGGCGGCGGCTGCCGGCCGATTGGCAGCGGGCAGGCGCAGCGCCACGCCGTGAGTTTCCACGAGCAGCATGGCGCCAGCGGTGCCGGTTACACGGCCTTCCAGTAAATTGGACTTGCCCAGAAAGTTCGCTACAAAAGCGGTGGCGGGGCGCTCGTACAGGTCTATCGGTGAAGCCAGCTGCTCCACACGCCCGTGTCTCATAACGGCGATCGTGTCTGCCATGGTCATGGCTTCTTCCTGGTCGTGCGTTACGTGCACAAAGGTTGTGCTCACCTCGGACTGGATGCGCTTCAGCTCCAGTTGCATTTGGCGCCGCAGCTTGAGGTCCAGCGCGCCGAGTGGCTCGTCCAGCAGCAGGACTTGCGGCGCGTTAATCAGGGCACGCGCCAGGGCCACGCGCTGCTGCTGCCCGCCGGAGAGCTGCGCGGGGCGGCGGGCGCCGTATCCATCCAGCTGCACCAGCTCCAGCATGGCGTCCACGCGCTTGCTGATGTTCTGCTCGTTCTTGCGCCGCAGCCCGAAGGCTACATTTTCAAAGACGGTCAGGTGCGGAAAGAGCGCGTAACTTTGGAAGACGGTGTTAACCGGGCGGTTGTAGGGCTTGAGGTGCGTGATGTCGTTGCCGTTGAGGAGGATCTCGCCACTGGTGGGTTGCTCGAGGCCGGCAACCATGCGCAGGGTTGTGGTCTTGCCACAGCCCGAGGGGCCGAGCATTGCGAAGAACGAGCCGGCGGGCACGGTCAGGCTGATATTGTCTACCGCCACAAATGCGTTGGCGGCCATGGCTGACCCGCCAAAGCGCTTCACCAGATTGGTGATGCGCAGCTCCGCCGCCGGTCCGGCCAGGTTTCCTTTCATACCTTGCGCTGCGCTACGCCGGCCAAATTACTGTTTACGCTCCGATTGCTTTTTGGAAGAGTTCTTGGTAGGCCTTATCTTCTTCCTCGTTGAGAATTTTAAATTGGAAAGTGTTGGCGAGCATTTGTTCACTTGGGAATATCAGCTCGTTGCTGGCCATTTCTGGATTCAGCTTTTCCATTGCTTCTCTGGCGCCCGTGACGGGCGAGATGTAATTGACCCATGCGGCAATTTGCGCTGCTACATCCGGTCGGTACACATAATCCATCAGTGCCTCGGCGTTGCGTTTGTGCGAGGCTTTGGCGGGGATGAGCATGTTGTCTGAAAACAGGTTGGCACCTTCCGCCGGCACCACAAATTTCAGGGCGGGGTTGTCCAGCTGCAGCTGGATGATGTCCCCGGACCAGGCGACGCAGGCGGCAATGTTGCCGATGGCCAGGTCGTTGGCATATTCGTTGCCGGTGAAGGCGCGGATCTGGCCGCTGTCGCCGGCAGTCTTGATGCGCTCCATCGCTTTCTCGAAATCACTGAAGGCGTGGTTGACGGGGTCCAGCCCCATGGAGGTCATTACGAGGCCGGCCGTGTCGCGCATTTCAGAAAGGAAGGTGACTTTGCCGGCGAGGTCCTCCGCAAAGAGGTCATTGATGCTGCTCAACTCGCGGCCGGTCAGGTCGGGATTGTAGCCGATACCGGTGAGTCCGGATTGCCATGTAAGTGAATGCTTGCGGCCCGGGTCAAATGCTGCTCTTTGCAGCGCCGGCAGCAGATTGACTTTGTTGGGTACATGCGCTTCCGTAATCTCTTCGGTCCAGCCCAGCTTAATCATGCGCGCGGCCATCCAGTCCGTCAGCACCGTCAAGTCACGGCCGATGTCCTGCCCGTTGGCCAGTTGGGCGCGGTACTTGGCGAACCAGGTGGTGTTGTCATCCACCTCTTCAATATATTCGGTCTTGATGTTGGTTTCTTTTTCAAAGTTGAGCAGTGTGGGCGAGGTTGTGCCGTCCTCTTCTACATCAATGTAAAGCGGCCAGTTTGCAAATACGAGTGCCCCACCGACAGCTTGCGGTTGCGTGCCACAGGCTGCCAGCAGGCTGCCGCCAAGCAGGCCGCCAGCGCCGAGGCCCAGGTTGCGCAGAAAGTGGCGCCGCGTAAGGCCGAACGATTTCAAAGTGCGCAGTATTTCCGGATCGGGCAGCGCGTGCCGGGTGACGGGCTTTTGATTGGTGCGGTTTCTCATGAGATCCTCCGGGTGGTTTGGTAGGTGCGGTTGAAAGCGGGCTGCGGGTAGGCGTGGTGCAGGCCGGGAAGTTTACGCGAAGAGAGGGCGCGACTGCAGTGTGCACATTGGCGTGCGCCAATTGTAATGGACTGCGGACTATGACGCAAATGGCGGGGAGGTTCCGCCGGCTGGCACCCGGGTTTGCGCGCAGCTTGAGTGCGGGAGTCCGTTCGGGCAGGCGGGCGGAGAAGCAGGCAGCGCTGCTGAGGAGTGTTGTTATCGCAAAACTACAGGGCCTGCGGGACGCTCAATGGGGACTTTAGGCAGTTGCGCGCTGCGGCGGGTGCGGGCCGAGGCCTTGGAGGTTGGCAGCCCGGCGTGGCGTGCGGTATGCTGCGCGTTGTGCCAAATCGGAGCCTGGTAGTCACGGCGGTGGGC
>CANNEJ010000150.1 GCA_947503585.1 Anaerolineales bacterium
CTGTTAAAGTAGGCTAATGTCTGCTGGTGTCCATCTAAAAATGCAGTGTACCACGCTTGTCAAGTGTTCAGACTGTGTCAAAGCTGCTTTGGGGTGCCCACGCCCGAATCCCGGAGGTGGGCTGGGTGCCGCGTCAGGATGTGGCTGGCGCGCACAGTTACGGTCCTGATTTGGAGTGGGTTACCGGCTTAAGCGGGGGACGGCACAGCCCGCGGTACGCTAAATTGGTTTTGGAGCAACGCGCGGGGTATCCGGGCAGCGGCACGGCCCTGAGCATCGCGTGGCGCAAGTGCGCATTTGATTTGGGGAGCCGATAGCGGTTGCGCGCGTTCGAACTGGAGGCCTGGTCCGGTGCAGCTGCGCGAAGCTAATAAACAGGGTCGCGCTATTCGCGCACGTAAATGGGATTGCTAAAGATCCACGCGCGCATGCGGCCGTGGATCTCTAGGGCCGCCTCAACGCGATAGACGCCGGCGGCAGCAACCGGGTAGTCGAGCGTGTCGCTGTGCACTGCGCTGGCAATTGTTTGTCCGTTGTGCAGCAGGCGCAGGTTGCAAAGCGCGGGTGTGTGCGCGTGCAAGCGCAGCGCGGGCGCAGCCGGCAGGCGCACCTGCCCGCCCATGTTGGTAGTGGTGGCGCCGGCCGTGGCGCTAAAGCGAAAGCCGCGCGTCGCGGCTGGGGCGTCATAGCCCACAAAACAGGCGCCGGCGCGCAATGCAGCGTAAATTGCCAGCTCATCCGCGCGCCAGTCTCCGCCCAGCGGCTCCGGCAGCAGTACATGCGTGTTCACTGCGCGGTACAGGTGCTCATAGGGGAAGACGCAGCGCCGCAGAACGCCCAGTTTGTAGGTCTGGCCGTGCGCATCGGCATTGCCGATGGCGGTAACGGTCTTGCCGGTAGCCAGCAATTCGTCCCACTTGTTCAGGGCGGCGGGCGGCGGGCCGCTGATGCCGTGCGCCGGAAAGAAGGCGTAGCGCGCGGCAGCGGCGCTGCTGGTCATCAGTGATTTGTACTCGCTCATGTAGTTCCAGATCTCGAGGCCGTGAAAGCCGTGCACATGCCAGTCTTCCCAGGCATAAGCTGCCTCGCCAAAGCGCGGCGCGGCGGGGTCATAGGGATGCGCCAAAAATGCCAGGCCGCCGGCTGCGTTCACAGCGTCCAGCAGCATTTGCGGGTCGGAAGTGTGCGCTGCCAGCTCATGCGGCACGCCGTAAACCAGCAGATGGCTGGATTGCGGCTGGCGCTGCATGTTGTGCAGTTCTTCGCCGGTGAGCAGCAGCAGCTTTTTGCCGGCCGGGGATGTGTGGTAGCCCTGCACGCCATCCACCCAAACATTGTGGTCAGTGACGAGCAAGAAGTCCAGGCCGGCGCGCAAGGCAGCCTGCGCCAGATCGCCGTGATACAAAGCGCCGTCAGAGTAGGGCGTGTGGCTGTGCAGGTTGCCGGCGTACTCGTACAAGAGCGGGGGGCCTGGAGGCAGCGTGCGCCGGGATGCTAGTGCAGCGGCGGGCTCGCAGCGCCTGCCGGCCAGCCAAACTGCTGCAGGTTAACCGTACCGGCATCTGAGAACTGCACGCCTTCGGCGCTGAGTAGCGCGCGCTGCTGCGCTGCACCCGGCCGGAAGCTGATGCGCCCTTGCGCATTGATGACGCGATGCCAGGGCACGTCCGGCGGGCAGGCATGCAGGGCGGTGCCAACCCAGCGCGCTCCGAGGCGGCGGTGTGCGTCCGGGTTGGAGTGCTGCGGCGTGCTCAGCAGCTGCGCCACGCGCCCGTAGGTGGTGACGCGGCCGGCAGGCACGCTGCGCACCAGCGTGTAGACCGCGTCATTAAATTCCGCGGCCTGCGGCGGCGCATACATGCCGGCATGTTAGCGGTGCGGCAGCGCGCTGTCAAGCAAAGCAGCTGCCAGCAGCGCGGCTGGCTGCAGCCCGGCGTTATAATGTCAAAGTTGCTGACCAATCGCGATCTCGCTGCCATCTTCACACTGATTGCCAATCTATTGGAAATCAAGGGCGAGGTGGTCTTCAAAACGCTGGCGTACCGCAAGGCGGCCGAGAACCTGGAGCAAATGGGGCAGGAGGCGCGCGCGCTGTGGAGCGCAGGCCAGCTGCGCGAGCTGCCCGGCATCGGCAAGGCGCTGGCGGACAAGATTGATGAACTGCTGCGCACCGGCCGGCTGCGGTTTTTGGATGAGCTAAAGCAAGCGGTGCCGGTGACGCTGGTGGAGCTGCTGCAAGTGCCGGATGTGGGGCCGAAAAAGGTGCGCTTGTTTTGGCAGACAGCGCAGGTGACCACGCTGGCGGAGCTGGAAGCGGCAGCGCGCGGCGGCCGGCTGGCCGGGCTGGCGGGAATGGGGCCGAAGTCCGAGGCGAAAATTTTGGCGGGGCTTGAGGCGCTCAAGCGCCGCCCCAGCAAGCTGCTCCTGGGAGACGCGCTGCCGCTGGCGGACGAGCTGCTGGCAATGCTGCGCGCGCTGCCCGGTGTGGCGGCTGCGGCTGCCGGCGGCAGCGTGCGGCGCATGCGCGCGCTGGTGGGTGATGTGGATTTACTGGTGGCGGCCGAAGATGCGGCGCCGGTGCTGGCGGCATTTACAAGCTACGGCGGCGTGGCGCATGTGCTGGCGCAGGGCGGCACCAAGGCCAGCGTGGAGTTTCACACCGGGCTGCGCGCGCAGCTGTGGGTGCATCCGCCCGCGCGTTTTGGCACGGCGCTGCAGTATGCCACGGGCTCCAAGGATCACAATGTGCGCCTGCGCGAAATTGCGCGCACAAAAAAACTTTCACTGTCCGAGCATGCGCTGACGCGCGCCAACGGCAAAGAGCTGCTGTGCGCCAGCGAGGAAGAGGTTTACGCGGCGCTCGGGCTGGCGTTTATTGCGCCGGAGCTGCGCGAAGACCAGGGCGAGGTGCAGGCGGCGCAAAATGGCAGCCTACCGCTGCTGCTGGAGCGCGCGCAACTGCGCGCAGACCTGCACGCGCACACTAATTGGTCCGATGGCAAAGATAGCGTGCTGGAGCTGGCGCAGGCAGCCCAGGCGCGCGGCATAAAAATTCTGGCAATCACCGACCACTCGCGCAGCCTGGCAATTGCGAATGGCCTGAGCGTGGAGCGCCTGCGCGCGCAGGCGGCCGAGGTGGCAGCGGCGCAGCACAAGCTGGGCAGCAGCATCAAGCTGCTGCACGGCACCGAGCTGGAGATTAATGCGGACGGCACGCTGGATTATCCGGACGAAGTGCTGGCCGGGCTGGACATCGTAGTGGCTTCACTGCACATGGGCTTGAAGCAGCCGCGCGCGGAAGTGACGGCGCGCCTGCTGGGCGCAATCAACAACCCGCATGTGGATATGATTGGGCATCCCACTGGGCGGCGCTTGCCGGACCGCGAGCCGGCTGACCTGGATATGGAGGCGGTGCTGAGCGCTGCGGCTGCGACCGGCACGGCGCTGGAGATTAATGCCAACCCGGCGCGGCTGGATCTGGATGGCAGCCATGTGCGCCGCGCGCTGGCGCTGGGCGCGTATGTTGCAATCAACACGGATGCGCACAAGGCGCATGATTTGGATTTGATGCCTTATGGCGTGGGCACTGCGCGGCGCGGCTGGTGCGAGGCCGCGCAGGTTGTTAACACTTGGACGGAAAAGGAGCTGCTGAAATGGCTGAGCCACTGAATCGAAAACCGCCGGGTACACGCAAGCCCGCAGCAAAGAAGCCCGCGGCCAGGCTGCCCGCTGGCAAACGCCCGCCGGGCAAGCGCGCTGCGGTGAAGGCTGCAGTGGTAAAGCGCGTGCCCAAGCCCAAGGCCGCGCTGCCGGAGGCGCCCAAGCCGGCACCGGAGCTGGAGCTGGCGCGCGCTGCCGTGCGTGTGATTGAGGACAAGCTGGGCGAGGATATTCTGCTGCTGGATCTGCAGGGCATCTCCAGCTTTACGGATTACTTTGTGATTGCGTCTGCCAACGGCGAACGGCAGCTGAAGGCGATGGCGAACGCGGTGCTGGATGTGGCCAACGCCAAGCGCCGCAATGTGGCGCACAACCTTGATGCGCAGTCCGCCGGCGGCTGGGTGCTGCTAGACCTGGGCGATGTGATTGTGCACTTGTTTTCGCCCGTGCAGCGGGACTACTTTAACCTTGAGGAGCTGTGGGCGGACGGGCGCGTGCTCTTGCGCGTGCAGTAAGCAGCGCTACTCAAAAACCCACGCAGCGTTCGCGGACTGCCATTCCTGCAGTTCGCTTTTGGTAAACCACAGCGCCACTTCGGCGGCGCCATTCTCGGCGCTGTCTGAGCCGTGCGTCAGGTTGCGGCCAATATCAATTGCAAAATCCGCGCGCACGGTGCCGGGCGCTGCCTGCGTGGGGTTGGTGGCGCCCAGTACCTGGCGCACGGCCTCCACGGCTTTGTTGCCGCGCCACGCCATTGCAACCACCGGCGCCGACACAATGTAGTCAATCAGGCCGTTGTAGAACGGCTTGCCTTTGTGGATGGCGTAGTGCTGCTCCGCGAGGCTGCGCGAAACGTGCATGAGCTTGAGCGCCGAAAGACGCAGGCCGCGGCGCTCCACGCGCCCTAAAATCTCGCCCACCAATCCGCGCTGCACGCCGTCCGGTTTCACCAGCAATAAAGTTGTTTCCACTAATTCATCTCCGTTAAGTTTGCTGCGCTGAGTGTATCAGCAAATTTGGCGCAGCCCGGCCGCTTGCGTGGCGGCAGCTTGGGCTGTGCTTTGCGTGTAGTTGCCGGGGCTGCGGTGAAGTTACTTGTGGGCTTGCTTAGGGATTAGGCTGGCGCAGTGCAGATTGGTAGCACTGCAGCGCTGCCTGGATTTCGCCGTTCTTCATATGGGCGTCCCCCAATATGTGCAGCAGCTGGCGGGTGTGGGGGTTGGCGGCTTGGGGCAGAGTTTGCAGGTCAGCAATCACCGCCGCGAGCAGCCGGCCGGCGTCCACGAGTG
>CANNEJ010000151.1 GCA_947503585.1 Anaerolineales bacterium
GTACCGCCGGTTGCACCGCCGACCGAGACGCCTAACACGCGGCCTGCTGCGGGCGCAAGCCCGATGCCGTTACCCGCCGGCGCTTAGCCGAGAATACCTCCTGCCCGAAACAAAAGAGCCGCGCAACATCGCGGCTCTTTTCTATTAGCGATCAGGCTTCTAGCGGCCCAGACGCTTTCGCATCTCAGCACTAAGTGCCGGTAGAACCTCAAATAAGTCGCCCACAACTCCATACTTCGCCAGACTAAAGATCGGTGCCTCGCGGTCTTTGTTTATAGCCACGATTACCTTGGAGGTGCGCATCCCGGCTTGATGCTGGATTGCACCCGAAATTCCGCAGGCAACATACAGATCAGGTGCGACTGTCTTTCCGGTCTGCCCCACCTGGTGAGCGTACGGCACCCAGCCGGCATCCACCGCCGCGCGCGAGGCGCCCATTACCCCGCCCAATACCGTGGCCAGCTCCCGCACCGGCGCAAAGCCTTCCGGACCGCCAACGCCGCGCCCGCCCGACACAATGATGCTCGCATCCGTCAGACTCACCTGGCCTACCACCGTGTCGTAACCGGTCACCTTCACGCGCAGCGCTGCCTCAGCAACTACAGCCTGCACATGCTCGATAGACTCGGGGTGCTCTGCAATCTGAGCTGCCGGCTTTGGGAACGCCCGCGGCCGCAGCGTAATAAACAACGGGTGCGAGCCGACACCATTAGCCGTGCAGAACAGCTTGCCCGCGTATACCGGCCGAGTTACCAGTACAACATCGCCCTGCACTTCCATTCCGATCGCATCGGCCATCACGGTTGTGCCGGCATCAATCGCAGCTGTCGCAATCAGCTCACGCGCACGCGTAGTTGCCGGTGCAAGGATCGCGCGCGGCTGCCGCGTAACCACTAGCGCTGCCAACAGCGCCGCATACGCCTCCACCCGAAAATCAGCTAGCGTTGCGTCATCACAGCAAATCGCCGCGCTGGCGCCGCACGCGAGCGCCTCACGCGCAATCGCTTCCGCGTTGACTCCGAATACAAGCGCAGTAACTCCAGTTTGCAGGCGGGTACTCAGATCACGAGCAGCGCCCAATGTCTCCCAGCTCGCGGACATTGCCGCACCTTGGAACTGGTCGACGTAAACCCAGATGTCGTTGTCCGTCACGCCAGCTTCTCCGTTTGAAGCCGATCAGCAAGCATAGCCACAGTCTTCCCCAAAGAGTCACCTGCCAAAATCTCCACCGCGCCCGCCCGCGCTGCAGGTGCCCGCACCGCTTGCCACGCCACGGTAGCCGCGGCCGAGCCAACCTGCAGTTGATCAAGACCGAGGTCGCCCAAGTTCCAAATGGGGATTTGTGCCGAACCCGCCCGCCGTATTCCGGCAAAAGTTGGATAGCGTGGCTCGTTGATGTCCTTCACAACGCTAATCACCACCGGTAGCTGCGCGCTGCACAATTGGCGCCCCTCCTCCAACAGCCGCGCTACCTCAATGGTTCGCGCGCCTGCATCCAGCGCGGAAATCTGCGCCACATAGCTGAGCGGCGACCACCCAAGGAGACGCGCCACCGCCAGCGGCACAATTCCAGAATCGCCATCAATCGCCTGCTTGCCAAAAATCACAACATCCACATCGCCCAGCTTCTGGATGGCAGCCGCCAGCACGCGGGCAGTCGCGCGCGCGTCCGACCCCGCCAGCGCCGCATCAGCCACCAACACGCCGCCATCACAACCCATCGCGATGCAACTTTTCAAAGCATCACGCGCACGCTCCGGACCCATCGTAATCGCCGTCGCACGTCCCCCGTGCTTTTCCTTAAGGCGAATAGCCTCCTCAATGGCGTACTCATCCCACGGATTGACCACCATCGGGGCATCACCCCAACCCACGCGCCCATCCGCCACCGTAATTTGGGCGGCGCTATCCGGCGTTTGCTTTACACAGGCAACAATATGCACAACTAGTTCTCGAAGGTGGCAGCCGGCAGTGCCACCGCACCGTACTATAACAGCGGAAAGCCGTATCCCTACCAGTGCCTCCCTTCCCGGACCTTATGCTAAAATCCATATGGCAAGTTATTCGCCAAACATATCAATGAAAACTCTTCGCGAAACTCTTGACAGCGCGGTGACGGCCGCACTGCGCGCCGCAAATGAGGAGCGCAAGCAAACCCTGCGCCTGGTGCAAGCTGCAATCAAACAATTTGAGGTAGACACCCGCACGACAATCACGGAAGGTGAAATATTGCAGATCTTTCAGAAAGAAATCAAGGCCCTGCAGGAAACTGCCGCAGATGCTGAAAAAGCAAACCGGCCGTCGCTCCTGGCGCAGGCCCATGGCCGCATGGCAATTTTGCAGGAATTTCTGCCGGCGCAGCTCGACCGCGAGCAAATTATTGCGCTGGTGGAGACTGCCATTTCCACAACCGGCGCATTAGGCAAGCGCCAAATGGGCGCCGTGATGAAGGCTTTGCTGCCCCAGGTTCAAGGACGGGCAGACGCCAAACTGGTCAGCAGTATCGTTTCGGAACTCCTTCCGTAGCTGACCCTGCGCCGCAGCGCAGCCCTCAACCTCCACCCCGCACTGTGGACAATCCTCCGCCGACCCCCGGCACAAGCGGCCGCGCCAAAACTCCGGCCCCCTTTTGGGCCGCCGCCCGCCATGGTTTGCTGGCCGCATTGTTCGCCGGCGTGGCACTGGCAATTCTGGTCTCCCCACTGGGCCGCAACGCCCAGCCTACCTATAACCTGAGCATTGGCGATGTTGCCCTCGCAGACATAAGTGCCCCGCGATCCATCACTTACATAAGTACCATCCAAACCACCGCGCAGCAGCAAAGCGCTCTCGCTGCTGTAGCACCAATCTTTGACCCGCCCGACGGGCGCATTGCCCGAACCCAGCTTGCTGCCGCCCAGGCCGCGCTCGCCTCCATCACCGCGCTGCGCTCAGATAACAGCCTGCAAGCGCCACAGAAGTTGACAAACTTGCAGCTAAACTCCGGCGCAAACCTAGATCCGGATTCAGCGCAGACCCTCCTCAACTTACCCGAGGCACGCTGGCAAGCCGTTGCAACGGACACGCTGCGCGTACTTGAAACCACGCTGCGCGATCCTGTACGCGCTGCTGCGCTGGACGCCGCTCGCAGCGCGGCCGCAGACCGTACCAGCATGCTCCTGACCACTGCCGAAGGGCGCATTGCAGCCACCCTGGCCGCCCAATGGATTGTGCCCAACTCGCTCTACAACGAGCCGGCCACTAAACTAGCCCGCCAGGCCGCACTGGATGCAACCCCAACAGTAAACCAAAATTTTCTGGCCGGGCAAACGGTACTGCGCCGCGGCAGCATAGTGCGCCCCGAAGATTTAGAGGCGCTCACGCAGCTGGGCCTGCTGCGCGGATCCACCAACTGGCTCACGCTGCTGCTTCCGCCAACGCTGGTTGTTTTGCTAGTCACCGTGCTATTTGCGCTCTATGTGCGCACACAGCTGCCAGAGTACATTACCAACACACGCCACCTTTTATTCGTGATATTTTTGGTGCACCTGTTTCTGCTAGGCGCAAAAGTACTGGTAACTCAGCGCGTGCTGTTGCCGTTTCTGTTTCCAGGCGCAGCGCTGGGATTGCTGATTGCAGTGGCACTCCAGCCGCAATTGGGACTTTTTACCAGCGTCCTGTTCGCCATTTTGCTCAGCCTGGTTGCGGACGGCCGCCTGGATGTGACGCTGTTTCACCTGGCGGGCTCAATGCTGGCGATACTGGCTGTTGGCCGCGCCGAGCGGGTCAATGCTTACTTCTGGTCCGGTGTTGCCCTTGCAGCCGGTAACACCGCCTTGCTGCTAACGCTGCACATCGCAGATCCAGTTCTGGACTGGCCGGGCCTGTTCCAACTACTGGGTGCCGGCCTGGCTAACGGACTGGTCACGGCATCGGTCACGCTGCTTGGGCTGTTCTTGCTCAGCTACGTGTTTGACATCACCACCACGCTGCAGCTGGTGGAGCTTTCGCGGCCGGATCATCCACTGTTGTTGCAGCTGCTGCGCGCCGCACCGGGCAGCTATCAGCACAGCCTGCAGGTTTCCAATCTTGCCGAGCACGCAGCGCAGCAGATTGGCGCCAACGCGCTGCTCGTGCGCGTCGGCGCCATGTTTCATGACATTGGCAAATCCGTGCGCCCTGAGTACTTCATCGAAAACCAGATCGAAACCGTTAACCCGCACGACAGCCTGGACCCATACACAAGTGCGCGCATCATTATTGACCATGTGCGCGCGGGCGAGGAGCTGGCGCGCAATTACCGCCTGCCGCAGGTGATCCGCGCTGCAATCACGGAACATCACGGCACCATCACCACGCAGTTCCAATACCAGCGCGCGGTGCAGGAAGGCACCAACACCGGCGTCACTGTTCCGATCGAAGACTACTGCTATCCCGGTCCAAAGCCACAGTCACGCGAAACAGCACTGCTGCTGCTGGCCGACGGCTGTGAGGCAAAATCCCGCGCAGAGCTGCCGGCAACTGCCGAAGCCATCGATAAGCTAGTGGGCTCGATCATCTCCGCGCGCCTCCAGCAGCGCCAGCTCGTCGAGGCGCATCTTACACTTGCCGACCTCGAAGCGGTGCGGCTGTCGTTTGTACAAACGCTCAAGGGTTTCTTTCACAGCCGGCTAAAGTATCCGGAATGGCAGCTGCTGCCAGGCGACGACGCACAGCCCGATGCTGCGCTTTCCGCAGCGCCCTCAAGCTAGCTAGATGGCTGCGCCCCACCGAGTACAGATCGGCTTTCTAGCCGGCGTAACTCTGCCGCTGCCGCGCCCCGCTTTGCGCACCGCACTCGCTGCAGCCGTGCGACTCACCTTGCGCAAACACGC
>CANNEJ010000152.1 GCA_947503585.1 Anaerolineales bacterium
AGTGGATACGGTTCTCCAAGCGCACCAAACAGCCAGACACCCAGAATGCCAGGTGTGCTGCAGCCGCAACCGCCGTTCCCAGCAGCCCCTCCAACATGTGGTCGGCCATCACCGTCTGCCACCCGCTGCGAATGCGCGAGAGTGTGCCATCAAAGTCAAAGAATGCGACTGTGCGCGGGTTGTTCATATAGTTGCCACCACAGGATGCCGAAGATTAAATTGAAGCCCGCCGGATCTTCGGCTGTGCTCGTCCAGACCCATCAACTTTAACTGCCACGCATGCGCCAGCTTCGCAACGCCACCCGCCTGCCAGACCAGCATGACCAGTGCCAGGTAAACCACCGGGATCAATTCTCCATAAACGCGCATTTCATCCAGCACTCCCACTGTGCCCAACACCAGCATTTGCACTACGCAGACCAACAGTGCGCGGCGCAGAAAAGGCTGCGCAAGCTTGTGCTGCCATATTACAACCGGAATCCAAATGCCGCCGAAATTCATCAGATACGCGGCCAGCCTGGGCCAGTCTGCAAGCGCCTCAATATTTGCCCATAATTGATTCTCAAACAACCCAAACCCCACAACCGGATTTGTGCGGTAGATAAACCAAAGTGTTCCCTTGATCACGCTCCACAGCAGCGCTTGCATAACCGCGTGCCTCCAAAGTCCCATGCTGCGGGCGGTGCCAATCGAAACCACAATCTGGGTCAGCGTCAGATAAATTGTTGTCTCACGGTTAAGCGTGGCCAGAATGAACAGCGGGTAATACCAGATCCACTTTCGTTCCAATAGCAGCCGCAATCCCAGCGCAAAAAACAATACCGATGGAACATCAGACGGGTACCAAAATGTGTGCACAAAATTAAATGGCAAGACATAAAACAATCCCAGCCCGGAAACTGATGCATAAAGCAGGTTGTCGGTAAACCGCAAGACGAGGCCGCGCATAACAAAGCACAGCCCAAGCACGGCTGCCAGATCAAACGCTGCATACATCCACATGAATGAAAGTCCGGTTGGCACTTTCAGCAACCCGCGCACTGCCAGCGGAACTAGCACCCGGTACTGAAACGGCACCGCATACGTTCCTTCCAGTAGCGCCAGCGGCCCGCCCGGCGGAACTTTGTTTTCATAAAAGCGCGCAACGTTAAACTGCAGCGCCAAGCCCAGACCGGCCAGCGCAAAGCCAATATCCAACAACCGCCGCCGGACCAGCGCCAGCACCGGGCCTTTAATCAGCACCGCGCGCTGCACAGGCAGCACGATTCAGCCGTTTTCGAAAGCCAGCTGCGTACACAGAGACTGGCACAACCCCACTACTCCGCGCGGCCAGATCCCACATTCTGCATTGACGGACAGCGCACATCACCGAATGAACAAAAAACACAGCAGTCGCCGGCGTTCGGTCGAAGGTGCGCAGCGCAGCTTGTGCAAATGTAAAAGTAGAGGCACTCGTTCTCGGGCAGGTGCTCCGTCCGCTTGCTGCCGCAGTTTGGACAAGTGACAACGGATTCAAGTTGCATGCGGCGGCCTCCTTTTCAATTTTAATTTCGCCCACTAGTTGGCAGTCAGCAAAGATTCAAGTCTGGCGCAGAGACCTGCGCCCACCACGCGGGGCGTCAAGCGCTCGCGGAAGCGCTGATAGCCGGCTTCCGCCAGCCGCGCGCGCATCGCCGCGTCCGCCGCCAGCTGCCGCAGCCCCTCCGCCAGCGCCGGCGCATCGGCGAGCGGCACAAGCTGCAGGTGCTCGCCATGTGTAAAGTGCTCGCGAATAGCATGCGTATCCCCGGCCAAAACTGTCTTCTGCATTGCCAGTGGCTGCAGGACTTTGTTTGCCAGCGCCATATCCGCCTGCGGTGTGTCACCAAACACACCCAGCACAATGTCCGCGCGATTGATCTGCTCCGGCACTTCACTAAACTCGACCCGCGGCAAAAATTCAATGTCCAACCCGCGCGTTTGGGCAGCCGCCAGCGCAGCGGCTTTGCCCGCGCCATCGCCCACAAAACGAAAGTGGAAACGCCGATCGCCGCGCAGCAATTCGATCGCATCCAAAATGACCGGCACGCCATGATTCGGAATGTAAGAACCAAAATACAAGACTGTGAGGCGCGCCGGATCCGGCGTCAACCCGGCACGGTGCGGAAAGAACAAAAGGTCGTTTACGCCCAGCGGGGCCACATGCATTTTTGCAATTTGCAATTGATATCTCGATTCCAAAAAAGCCGCGAAGCGCCGGGTTTGCACCAGCAACATGTCTGGCAGGTAACCCGCAACCCGGTCAGAGGCGGCATACCGGGCGGCTTGCGGGCTGCCCGGCTGGAACTGGCGCCGCTCAGTAACCACCATCTCATGCATGCTCAAAAAAAAATCGAACACCACGGGTTTGCGGGTCAAGCGCGCGAGCATCCACCCAAGCGGAACAGTGGTCTGCTGAGTCTCAGGCACCAGCAGCAAATCACAGCTACGCCACGCCTGCCGGTACTGCGCAATCAGGCGCGGATACTTTTTCGCAGTCGGCATGCCGGGCGGCACGCGGCACATCACCACCTCGCACCCGTTTTCCGCAAGCGCCTGGCGCAAAAAATTATTGCGGGAGTATTGCGGATCAAAGCCGCCCAAATAACAAATGCGCACGGTTACGCTGCCGCCGGCGGGATGTACTGCAGTGCAGCCAGCACGGCGCACCAAAAGCGTTCTTCAAAAATCATTTGATGGTAATGATACGACTGCGTCCGCCGCAGTAAATTTGAGGATAGCATAGCTGGTGCAGCGCTCCCTGCCAATCTTAAGCGCGGGCGCCGCCCGCACTGCGTACGCTGCGGCCGGCTTGCAGCCCGCATTCGCGTTCAACTACAATGAACCGGATGGCTGCCGAAAGTATTGGCGAAGCAGTAGTAGCACTCGCGCCGGAACTGGTCAAATTCATCCAGCTGCTGGTGCGTACGCCCAGTCTGCCAAATGAAGAGACCGCGGTGCAGCAGCAGATTGCTGCGCGGCTGCGGACTCTGGGAATGGCCGTAGACGAAGTGCCAACGGATTTCGCAGCGCTGCGCGCACATGCGGCGTTCAATGATGATGGCTTTGCCCCAACCGGCCGCCTCAATATTGTGGGGCGCTGGCGCGGCAGCGGCGCTGCGCGCGGCCGGGGCTCACTCATTCTCAATGGCCACGTGGATGTGGTGGCGCCCGGCAACTTAACGCAATGGAGCGACCCGCCATGGAGCGGGCTGCTGCGTGACGGCCGCATTTTGGGGCGCGGCAGCTGTGACATGAAAGCCGGGCTCGCAGCGGGCATCTTTGCGGTGGCGGCGCTGCAGCGCGCCGGCCTGCAACCGGCGCATGATGTGCTGGTGCAAAGTGTGATTGGCGAAGAGTCCGGCGGTGCCGGTACGCTCACCACTATTGTGCAGGGCTACCGCGCGGATGCAGCAATTGTGCTGGAGCCCACCGGCTTGCAGCTGTGCCCGGTGCAATCGGGTGCGCTCACTTTTCGGCTGCGGGTTGCCGGGCGCGCGGCACATGCTGCCCTGCGCAGCCATGGCGTGAGTGCCATCGAAAAGTTTGCGCTGCTGCTGGCTGCCTTGCAGCGCCTCGAAGTTGAGCGCCACGCCGGATTTGCCAACCCGCTCTTCGATGAGCCGCGCTTTGCTGCGCCAATCTCAATTGGCACCGTGCGCGCTGGTGAGTGGCACTCCACCGTTGCGGAAGAGCTGATTGCCGAGGGGCGCATGGGCGTCTTCCCGGGCGAGACACCCGCGCAGGCACGCGCCGCAATGCAGGCTGCTATCGCGCAGGCCGCCGCTGCCGATCACTGGCTGCGCGCCCACCCGCCGCAGGTTGAGTGGTTTGAGGGCCAGTTTGAGTCCGGGGCCACGCCCATTGATCATCCGCTGCTGAAAGCACTGCAAGCCGCGCATCAGGCTGCACTGGGCGCGCCCGCTGCCATGCGGGCCGTAACCTATGGCTCAGACCTGCGCCTCTTTACCAACCATGCGCGCATTCCGGCGGTGCTTTACGGACCCGGTGATGTTACGCTGGCGCATGCAGCCAACGAGTCCATCGCAGTAGATGAAGTGCTGCGGGCAGCGCATGTGCTGGCGCTGTTTGTGGCAGACTGGTGCGGCGCCACCCGCACCTAGTAACCCGCCGGTTAGTTCAAATCAAGGAAACACAAAAATGCCGAATCACGGTTGCCAGTCCAATGTTGATCGCATCCGCCGCCTGCTAATCAAAACGCCCGCCGCTGCATTTCGCAACCAGGCCGAGGTGGATGCGCAATGGCAGCCGCTGAACTATTTGGGGCGCCCGGATTATGCGCAGGCACTAGCGGAGTACAAACAGTTCCGCGCACTGCTGGCACAAAGTGGCGCCGAGATCCACGAGCTGCCGGTGCATGCGGACACCGGGCTGGACTCGCTCTACACGCACGACCCGTTGCTAATTACCGACCGCGGCTATGTGCTGTGCAATATGGGCAAAGCCGCGCGGCGCGGCGAGGCGCAGGCTGCAGGTGAATATCTGCAAACAATTGGAGTGCCCATGCTGGGGCGCATTGAGCCGCCGGGCACATTAGAGGGCGGCGACGTGGTGTGGCTGGACCAACGCACGGTTGCAGTAGGCGAAGGATATCGCAGCAATGCCGCGGGCATTGCACAGCTGCGCACGCTGCTGGGCAACGCGGTGGACGAATTGATTGCCGTGCCGCTGCCGCACTGGAACGGCCCGGACGACGTGCTGCACCTGATGTCCTTTGTGAGTCCGCTGGACCACGACCTCTTTCTAATCTACTCGCGCCTGATGCCGGTGGTGTTTCGCCAGCGGCTGCTGGCGC
>CANNEJ010000153.1 GCA_947503585.1 Anaerolineales bacterium
ACGGCCGATCTGCTCTTCCCCTTCAACACTCTCCAGCAAAAATGAGGCACCGCCCAGCTGGCGCAGCTTCAGGTAAACCGAGACCGGTGTTTCTAAATCCGCCAGTCTGGTACTGTAAACCGGCACAAGGTCGCCGCGCTGGAACAGCTCGTGCGCTTCGGCCAGCGCCGGCCAGACGGGTGTGCTGCCTGGTGCAGGTTTATCGGTGGTTGGCAATATCACAGGTTCCTCCCATTCGGAAAAGAAAAAGCCCCCCCCGTCAAAAAGGACGAGAGGGGCTCCCGTGGTACCACCTTACTTAAGCTATCCGCTGCACCTGTGCTGCGGTTGCTTCACTAAATCAGGCACAGGCTCAACACCGATGCCCTGCGCCTTGATAACGGAGCGCTGCCGGTGTCAGCTACTGCCTCGGAAGAGGGTTCGCCCGCACGACTCACTGGGCCATTCGGCGCTTGCTGGTGTACCGCCTTCACACCTTATTGGCGGCTCTCTGTACACTGCTCTGGCGCTTACTAATCCAGATCAACGTCTGTGTTGTATTGGGGATTTACCTGCGCCCTAATCATAATCAATCCGGGCTTTGCTGTCAAGGGTGCTTCGGTGCAATTATTTGGAAGCGGTTGCCCGCATGCTCCCACTCCACGCGCCGGGCAGTGCGATCAGCTTTAGCGTGGCTGGCGGAGTGGTTTGGCGGCTGCCGGTTGCCAGCCAATTCACAAAAGCATGCGGGGCACGTATTTGCGCGGGCTGATGAATTACAAAGCCCAATATAATGTGCCAAGGCTTGCAGTTGGCTTTCACGCCGCAGGGCCTGATGCGGTGTCCAAGGCTTGGCAGAGAGGCTTTGCAAGCATGCCAATTCCGTGATATTGTAGAGATATATCACCGATCATTCGGTCAATCAAGCATAAAAATAAGGAGCTCATCATGAGTGACGTCCCCCAGAAGGCCAAGGTAGTTGTGATCGGCGCGGGAATTGTCGGCAATTGTCTCGTGGGCCATCTGGCGCGGCTGGGCTGGACCGATATGGTGCTGATCGACAAGGGCTCGCTGCCCAACCCGGGCGGCTCGACCGGCCACGCGTCAAATTTTATTTTCCCCACTGACCACAACAAGGAAATGGCAATGCTTACGCTGGCTTCGCAGAAGCAGTACATTGAGCTGGGCATGAACAGCACTTGCGGCGGCATTGAAGTTGCGCGCAAACCTGAGCGCCTTGAAGAATTCAACCGGCGCATGACTTCGGCCAAGGCCTGGGGTATTGATGCGCGGCTGCTAACACCGAAAGAGGTGAAGGAGCTTGTGCCGTTCATTAATGAAAAGATAGTGCTGGGCGGCTTCTACACCCCGAGTGTCTCGGTGGTGGATTCGCTGCAGACCGGCACCTTGCTGCGGGAGAGTGCCGTAAAGTCCGGCGGGTTGAAGGTTCTGGCCAACACGGAAGTGCTGGATCTTGAAGTGGAGAACGGCGCGATCAAAGCCGTGGTTACAAACAAGGGGCGCATTGAGGCGCAGCATGTGGTGGTGGCTTGCGGCGTGTGGAGTCCGCGCATTGCAGCAATGGCCGGTGCCAGCATTCCGCTGACGCCCGCGGTGCATCAGATGGCCGATGTCGGGCCAATTGATATTTTGCAAAAAACCAATATGGAAGTTGCTTTCCCAATAATTCGCGACATGGACACCTTCTGTTACGAGCGCCAAACCGCCGGATCGATGGAGGTGGGCTCGTATGCGCATCGCGCAATCTTCATGCACCCGAATGACATCCCCTCCATTGAAGCTGCGGCGCTTTCGCCCACCGAATTGCCGCTCACCCAGGAAGACTTTGATCCGCAGATGGAACAAGCAATTGAGCTGATGGGCATGCTGGGCGACGCCGAAATCAAGTATGCGATTAACGGCTTGCTGTCGCTTACACCGGATGGCATGCCGGTGCTAGGAGAGACGGTTGAAGTAAAGAACCTGTGGTCAGCCGCTGCCGTGTGGATCAAAGAGGGCCCGGGCATTGCGCAGCTGGTGGCAGAGTGGATGACCTATGGCTACCCGCACCTGTGCGATCCGCACTCGTCGGACATCAGCCGCTTTTACCCGCACGAACGCACGGAGCACCACATCTACGCGCGCTGCAACGAGCACTTTAACAAAACTTATGGCATTGTGCATCCGCGCGAGCAGTGGGGCACGCAGCGCGAAATGCGCCGCAGTCCGTTCTACCCGCGCGAGGAAGCCGCCGGTGCAACCTTCTTTGATGCCCGCGGCTGGGAGCGGCCGCAATGGTTCGCATCCAACGCAAAGCTGATGGACAAATATAAAGCTGCGTGCGAGCCGCGCGCCCATGAGTGGGACGGCCGCTGGTGGTCGCCGATCACGAATGCGGAGCACCTCGCCATGCGCGAGTCCGTGGGCATGGTGGACCTGACTGCGTTCAACGAGTTCGACTTCACCGGGCCCGGTGCAATGAAGTTTCTGCAGTACATGTGCGTGAACAATGTGGATGTTGCGGTGGGGCGGTCCGTTTATACGCCGCTGCTAAGTCAGGGTGGTGGCTTCCGCGGCGATTTGACAATCATGCGCCTTGCCACTGAGCACTACCGCGTCATCACCGGGGCGTTTGATGGCGGGCGCGACAACTACTGGTTCCGGCGCCATATGCCCACTGACGGCTCGGTTGTGTTCACGGACATGACAGCCGCACTGTGCACAATTGGCGTGTGGGGGCCGAATGCGCAAAAGACAATGGCAAAAATTGTCACCGGCGATCACAAGCCCTATGATGTGTCCCAGGCAAACTTCCCGTACGGCGCTGTGCGCAATGTGCTGATCGGTGGCGTGCCCTGTACCATGTTCCGCATTTCTTATGTGGGCGAGAACGGCTGGGAGGTGTACACCAAGATGGAGCACGGCCTGCGTTTGTGGGACACAATCGCCGCAGCCGGCGCGGAGTTTGGCGTGATCCCGGTGGGCATGGGCGTGTACGCGGTTACCGGCCGCATCGAGAAGGGCTACCGCTTGATGGGCGCCGAACTGGAGAGCGAGTACAACCCGGTTGAGGCCGGCTTGTCACGCGCTAAGGTGAAGGCGGACGACTTTATTGGCAAGGCGGAATATCTGAAGGCGCGGGCCGGAAAGCCATGCGCAATCATGTGCACGCTTGAGATGCTGGACCAGACTGGCAAGACGGGCATCAAGCGCTACCCCACCGGCGGCAACGAGCCAATCCTAACCAAGAGCGGCGCGCGCATTGTGGATGCCAAAGGGCGCGTCTCGCGCGTGACCACGGCCGGCGCTGCACCGTCGCTCGGCAAATATCTGCTGCTTGCTTACCTTACGCCGGAACATGCGGTGGAGGGCAATGAATTGCGCGTAATGTACATGAACGAGTTGTTCCCCGTGCGCGTGGCGCGCGTAGGCAGCCAGCCGCTGTTTGACCCGACCGACGCGCGCATGAAGAGCTAGGCTGCGACAGAACGGCATGAACATTCTTGTGTGTGTGAAGCGCGTGCCGGCGCCCGGAGCGCGCATCAACATCACGGATGACGGGCAGGCGGTGGACACGGCCTTCCTTGGCTTCACCGTCAGCCCGCATGAGGAGTGTGCGGTGGAGCAGGCGGTGCAACTGGTGGAGAAGCATGGCGGCGAAGTAACAGTGCTAACCCTCGGGCCGGCCGAGGCACAGGAACAATTGCGCACGGCCGTGAGCACCGGTGTGGCCAAGGCAGTGCTCGTGCCAATTGAAGGCGCCGACTGGGATCCGCAGCGCACCGCGCAGGCCATTGCTGCAGTGGTGGAAAGCCTAGAGGCAGCCGGCGGCAAGTTTGACCTGCTGCTGTTCGGCAACGAGTCGGCGGACTCGGGTGGCTATCAAGTAGGCATTCGGGTCGCGCTGAAACTTGGCCGGCCGATGGTCAATGGCGCGAAAGGCTTGGACATTGAAGGTGGCATGGCCAGGGTCAGGCGCGAGAGTGAGGCCGGCCAGGAAATCTATCGGCTGCCGCTGCCGGCAGCTGTGGGCGTGAAAGAAGGCATAAACCTGCCGCGCTACCCAACCATGAAGGGCCGCCTCGCATCCAAGAAGGTTGAGATGCAGCGCAGCGCAGTATCCTGCGCTGCCGGCGGCTTAAAGCTCATCCATCTGCGGCGCCCGCCGGAGGTGGTGCGCAACACAAAAATTCTCGGCACAGGCCCGGAAGCCGCAGCGGCGGTGGTGGACTTGCTTGAAGAAATCGGTGTGTTCAAATGACTGTGCTCGCGGTTGTCGGACACGATCGCGGGCGCATTGAACCCGCAGCGCTGGGTGTGCTTACGGCGGCTGGCAAGCTTGCGGCGCAGCTGCGCACCACAATGGAAGCGCTTACCATCGGCGCGAATGCGGATGGCTTGCGGGACATTCTTGCCGCACATGGCGCAAGTGTTGTGCATCAGGCGCATCACGCGGCGCTGGTGGATTTCGGGCCGGAGGCTTGGGGGGAAGTGATTGCGCAGATGGTGCGCAAATGCGCGCCGCAAGTGGTGATGGGATCCGGCACAGAGCGCGGGCACGAGGTGATTGCGCAGGCAGCCGCGCGCCTCGATTTGCCTGCAGCCATGAACTGCACGGAGTTTGACGAAAAATTTGACGGGTCTCAGGCACTGCGCCTGGTGCGCGCGCGCTGGGGCGGGTCACTGCTGGAGGAATCCGAGCTGGCCGCGCCCGTCAAGCTTGTTACGCTTGCAAACCACATGGTAGTGCCGGTTGAGGCACCGGCAGCCGCGACGGTGTCAATCATCGAAGTGGAGCTTGACGCCGCGGTTACGCACTCGTTTGTGCGGGAGCGGGTGGATCGCG